>JAIYAI010000433.1 GCA_027489135.1 Acetobacteraceae bacterium | reverse complement strand
TGCTTCGCCGCGCCGGCATCGAGATGACGCATGTGCCGTATCGCGGCGGCGGACCAGCGCTGCAGGCGGTGCTGGCCGGCGACGTCGATTGCGGCTTCGCCACCGTCGCCTCCGCCGCGGCGCTGGTGCAGGACGGGCGCCTGCGTGCGCTTGCCGCCTCCTCCGCCGCGCGCATCCCGGCGCTGCCCGCCATCCCGACCGTCGCCGAACTCGGCTATCCCGGCTACGACCAGGTGGAGTGGAACGGGCTCTACGGGCCCGCCGGCCTGCCGGAACCGGCCGTCGCGCGCCTCTACGAATGCTGCCGCGCCGCGCTGGCCGATCCGGCCGTGCAGCAGCGCCTCGCGGGCCTCGGCGCCATCGGCCTCGGCACCGCGCCGGCCGCGTTCGACGCCTGGCTGAAGCGCGAGCGCGCCGCGATGCAGGTCGTGGCGCGGGAGGCGAACATCACCGCGGACTGAGACCCGGGAACCGTCAAGGCCGGGCCGTCAATTCCGCGTTCAATTCAATGAAATAAACGGGTGGTGCGATGGAGCGGGCAAATTCGCCGGCCCCTCCCCGGCTGTTGGCGGGCAGGAGAATAGGAAAAATTACCCCCGCCCTGCAACCCCTAATCCCATTCCGGCCGATGCGTATCGAGCGGCACGCTCGGCTGGTCCCAGCGCGGCGCGGCGCCTTCGATCATGCCGCTGTGGCGCATCGCCAGCAGGCGGCCGAAGCCGCTCGCGCTCTCCTCCAGCAGGTCGCGCACATCCGCCATATGCGGATCGGGCGCGGAGAGCCCCTGCGGCAGCCGCCCCATCTCCCGGATCCAGCGCCCCGTGCCGGCCAGCGAGACGCGCACGAGCCAGGACCCGCCTTCCTCGGCGCGCCGCAGCAGCGCGGCCAGCGCGCCGAAGGCGATCAGGAAGCCGCTGGCGTGGTCCAGCGCCTGGCAGGGCAGCACCTTCGGCGCATCGCGCAGCCCGGCCGCCTCGGCCTCCGCATGGTTGAAGCCGGAGGCGGTCTGCACCAGGCTGTCGAAGCCGCGCCGCCCGCCCCAGGGCCCGACCTCGCCATAGGCCGAGAGCGAGACGCAGACGATGCCGGGCTTCAGCGCCGCCAGTTCCGCCGGCGAGACGCCGTGCGACGCCACCGCCCCGGGCCGGTAGCCCTGCACGAAGACATCGGCGCCGCGCGCCAGGCCGCGCAGCGTCTCCCGCGCCGCCGCGTCCCGCAGGTCGAGTTGCGCCGCGCGCTTGCCGCGGTTCACGTCGAGCACGAGGTGCTCGAAGCTCGGCAGGTGCGGCGCCGTGATGTGCAGCACCTCGGCGCCATGCGCCGCCAGCGTCCGCCCGCCCACGGGGCCAGCGATGACGCGCGTCAGTTCCAGCACGCGCAGGCCGGAGAGCGGACGATCACCGCCCGCGGGCAGCGGCGTCGGCGGCGCGTCGCCGATACGCTCGATCCGCAGCACCGGCAGCGCGGCATTGGCGACGCCTTGGGGATGCGCGTCCCATTCGGCGAAGCTGCGCATGGCGGTGACGCACATGCCCGCCTCCGCCGCCGCCTGCTCGAAGTCGAAGGCGGTCCAGCGCTGCAGCGCCTGCCCCACCGCCTCCCGCGTGCCCTCGCAGCCCAGCAGCTTGAGGATGCCGGCGCGGTGGTGCGGGAAGTTGGTGTGCAGCCTGACCCAGCGCCCGTCGCCGCATCGATGCGTGCCCGCGATATTGTCCCAGCGCTCGCCGAGCGGCTGGCCGTCGAGTTCGATGTAGTGGTCGGAGCGGAACTCCAGGCTGGCGTGGCGCATCGGCACCGTCGCCCGCGCCGCCGGCCCGCCGCGCCGCCGCCAGAGCTCGGCCGCGGCCAGCGTCGCCGCGCCGATCGAGACCTGCGCCGCGGCGCCGACGCGGAAGGAGGAGGGCAGCACCGGCTCCTCCCCCGGCAGGTCGATGCGCTCGAGCGCCGCCGGGTCGAGGCCGGCCTGGCGCCAGAGCCCCGCGAGAAGCTGCATGGGGGTGGGGTCGGGCATGCGGCGGTCTCCCAGGTGGACAGCGGGCCCGGTCGGCGGGCCGCGGGTGTCAGCCTGTCACAGCCGGCGTCGCCGCGCCATGCCGGACACAGCCAGTCTTCGTCCGGCCAGTGCATCGTACGGATGGCGATCTCTTCAAGGTTTGCACCGATCTATGCTTGGATCGTCTGGAGCACATGTCATCCCTCTCCCGAATTTGCCAGGAAACGGGTCAACGCGCCGCCCGTTCTTCATGTCGGATACCTTGAGCAACCTGCACCGGTTCATGGTCAGGCGCACGGGGTTCCGGACCAGAACACGGCACAGGAGAACCGACATGGCCAACCAGAACCAGTCCGGCGGCAGTTCCAACCAGGGCAAGGGGGGCAACCCCGGCAACTTCGCCCAGGACCGCGAGCGGGCCGCCGAGGCCGGGCGCACCGGCGGTCAGCACCAGGGCAAGGAGAACAATTCCGGCAACTTCGCCAATGACCGCGAGAAGGCAGCCGAGGCC
Source organism: Acetobacteraceae bacterium (assembly GCA_027489135.1). Taxonomy (GTDB): domain Bacteria; phylum Pseudomonadota; class Alphaproteobacteria; order Acetobacterales; family Acetobacteraceae; genus JAIEOP01. Next base: position 1,608 of record JAIYAI010000433.1, on the reverse strand, counting down.
GGGCGCATCGGCGGCCAGCACCAGGGCAAGGAGAACAATCCCGGCAACTTCGCCAATGACCGCGAGAAGGCGGTCGAGGCGGGACGCACCGGCGGCGAGCACAGCCATGGCAGGGGCAGCCAGGGTGGTGGGAGCCAGGGTGGCGAGGGCCGGGGCGGGAACTTCGCCGATGACCCCAAGCGTGCCTCCGAGGCCGGGCGGAAGGGCGGCCAGGCCAGCCATGGCGGTGGCGGCCAGCGGGACTAGTCTCCTGCCCGCGAAGGTCGTGGGTTCACCCGCGAACGGAGCGGATCAGCAGGTCACTGAAAACATGGGCCGGTGTCCCGGTTCGGAAGTCGGCATGACTTCGGAACCGGCACACGGGACCATGATCCGCGCGCACCGAGTCGCGGATCATGGTCCAGGCCTTTGTCTTGCCGCGTGATTCACGCCTTCGGTGATGCCACCTCCGGCGATCACGCTCTCGCGGCGCATCAGGGCGGGGGGGGGCCGCGCGCGCGGCCCCCTTCCCCGGCTATTCGGCTGCGGCGGCGACGACCGGGCGCGGCCCGCGGAATTGCGGCGCCACCTTGGTCATGAACAGCCGGATCGAGTTGTTCGCCACCTCCGCCGGCATGGGGCCGAGGCGGAAGGCGCAGATCACGCCGCCGACGCCGGTCGCCTCGATCTCCGCCATGCGCGCGGCGACCGTCGCGGGGGATCCATAGACCAGCGCGTGTTCCACCTGCGCCCGGGCGGGCGGCACCTTCTCCTCCACCATGCGGATCTTCTGCTCGGCGTAGATCTTTTCCCGGAGCCGGCGCCGATTCTCCTGCATCGCCTCGAAGGCGGGCACGGCCAGCCTCTCCGCTTCCGCATCGGTCTCGGCGACGACGACGTTCCGCCAGACCCAGCTCTCGTCCATGCAGCGCGCGATATGGGCCTCGTCGAAACCGCGCGCGGCGAGGCGCGCCTTGTAGGCGACCAGGCGCTTCTGCGTCGCTTCCAGCGACTGCACGTTCATCATGAAGGGCAGGCCGCGATCGGCGAGGTGCAGCGCGCCCTCCTCGGACGAGGCCGCGCGCAGCACGGTCGGGTGCGGCTTGGTCCAGGTCTCGGGCCGCAGGCGATGCACGGAGACATCCCAGAACTGGCCGGCATGCTGGAAGCCGTCCGGGCTGGTCCAGGCCTTGAGCATGATCTCCTCGGCCTCGGCGTAGCGCGGCCCGGCCTCCCGCCAGTCGAGGCCATAGCCCTGGTATTCGTAGACATTGTAGGCGGTGCCGCGGCCGAGCCCGACGACCAGCCGTCCCTGTCCGAGCTGGTCGAGCAGCGCCATCTGCTCGGCGAGGCGGATCGGATGGTGCAGCGACACCTGGGCGACGGCGAAGCCGACCTTGATGCGCGTCGTCGCCGACATCACTGCGCCGGCGAAGACCATCGGGTCGACATAGGCGCAGTTGCCGTCGAAGTGGTGCTCGGCGAGCCAGATCACCTCGACGCCAAGCTCGTCGCAGAGCTTCGCCTCCGCCAGGCTCTCGCGGATCACCTGGCCGTCGAGATCGGGCGTTGCGGCCTCGGGGAAGAGGAAGTTGCTGAACCGCAGCATGCCGGCGCTCCTGAGGGACC
>JAIYAI010000760.1 GCA_027489135.1 Acetobacteraceae bacterium | reverse complement strand
TCAAGGACCAGGCCTGGCGCGAGAACGAGGTCTTCGACTTCATCCGGCAGTCCTACCTGCTCTCGGCGCGCTTCTTCCAGACCGTGGTCACGGGCACGGAGGGGCTCGACACCAAGACCGCGCAGAAGGTCGATTTCTACACGCGGCAATTCGTTGATGCGATGAGCCCCTCGAACTTCCTGATGACCAACCCCGAGGTGCTGCGGAAGACCGCCGAGACGGGCGGCGAGAACCTGCTGAAGGGGCTGAGCCACCTGCTGGCGGACCTCGAGCGCGGCAAGGGCCAGCTCCGCATCCGCATGACCGACGACAGCAAGTTCAAGGTCGGCGAGAACATCGCGGTCACGCCCGGCAAGGTCGTCTACGAGAACGACCTGATGCAGCTCATCCAATACACGCCGACGACCGAGACGGTGCTGAAGCGGCCGCTGGTGATCTTCCCGCCCTGGATCAACAAGTTCTACATCCTGGATCTCAGGCCGCGGAACTCCTTCGTGCGCTGGGCCACCGACCAGGGCCATACCGTCTTCGTCGTCTCCTGGGTGAACCCGGATTCGGCCCTCGCCGAGAAGGGCTTCGACGACTACATGCGGGAGGGCGTCTACGACGCCCTCACCGCGATCGAGAAGGCGACCGGGGAGAAGGAGGTCAACGCCATCGGCTACTGCCTTGGCGGGACCTTGCTGGCGACGACGCTCGCGCACATGGCGGCGAAGAAGGACACGCGGGTGAAGACCGCGACCTTCTTCGTGACGATGACCGACTTCGAGGAGGCGGGGGAGCTCGGCGTCTTCATTGACGAGGAGCAACTGCGCGCGCTCGAGGACAAGATGCAGAAGCGCGGCTTCCTGGAGGGCGCCGAGATGGCGACCACCTTCAACATGCTGCGGGCCAACGACCTGATCTGGTCCTTCGTGGTGAACAACTACCTGCTCGGGCAGGAGCCCTTCCCCTTCGACCTGCTCTACTGGAACGACGACAGCACCCGCATGCCGGCGCGCATGCACAGCTTCTACCTGCGCCGCATGTACCAGCAGAACGACCTGGTGAAGCCGGGCGGGATCGAGCTGCTGGGCGAGAAGATCGACCTTCGGAAGATCAAGACGCCGGCCTACTTCATCTCGACGCGGGAGGACCACATCGCGCCCTGGAAGAGCACCTATCGCGCGACCCAGGTGCTCTCCGGGCCGGTGCGCTTCGTGCTCGCCGCGTCGGGGCACATCGCCGGCGTGGTGAACCCGCCCGACAGCGGCAAGTACAGCCACTGGGTGAACGAGAGCCTGCCGCCGAGCCCGGACGACTGGTTCCAGGGCGCGACGGAACTCGCTGGCTCCTGGTGGCCGGACTGGCACCGCTGGATCACCGGCCAGCCCGGCGGCAACGAGCGGGTCGATGCGCGGCAGCCCGGCAGCGGCAAGCTCAAGGCTATCGAGAACGCGCCGGGGCGCTACGTCGCGGTGATGGCGACGGATTGAGCCCGCGTCCGCGCGCTCATCAAGCGAAGAGGATATTGGCCGACGAGAACTGGCCGCTCGTGACGCCGTCGAACACGCCCAGCAGCCGCACGACGTCCGTCGTCTCCAGCAGGCTGTCGCCATCGGTGTCGGTCCAGACATAGGCGCCGGTGCGCCGCACCGCGTTCAACTCGAGGTTGCTGACGAAGAGCGCGACCGTCCGACCGGCAGAAGACCCACTGGCAGTGCCCGCATCCGAGTTGATGGCGAAGGCGATCTGCGCGATGTCGCCGAAACTGTCGGCGCTCAGCGTATCGAGGCTGTCGAAGGCGAAGACCGCGGCCGCCCCCAGATTCCAGGCAGCATTCGGGCCGACCGCGAGCACGGCCCCTAGGCCGAGGCCGAGGCCGGTGCGGTTGAGGATGACCTGGTCGGTCCCCGGGGCGAAGCCGGTGATCCGGTCGGCGGCCGTCTCCAGGATGGTGTCGTTGATGTCGCCCGACCCGTCGGCGATGTCGTTGAAGCGGACCTTGTCCGACGCCGCCGTCACCTCGGCCAGCGCGATGCTGTCGCCACCCGCGCCGCCGGCCACGTCGTCCCCATCCTCACCCGCGAGGATGGTGTCGTTGCCGCTGTCGCCACGGAGCACGTCGCCTCCGGTGCCACCGTCGAGGCTGTCCTGGCCGGTGCCTCCCTCGAGGACGTCGTCACGACCATTGCCGCGAAGCGTATCGTTGCCGGGCCCAGCCCGCATGGTTTCGAAGCTGTCGCCGCCCGTGACCGAGTCATTGCCCTGGAAGTTGCCCGTATTCTCGATATCGAAGCGCAGCAGCCGGATGTTCGTCAGGCTGCCGGCATTCACCGTGACGCCGCCCAGGACGACCTGCGTGGCCTCGACGAAGAAGTCACCGAAGCTGCCGCCATTGTTGCCGTCAGCGGTTGCCACGATGGCATCGTTGATCGTCAGGACCAACGACGCGCCCGCATCCCCGCCGGCCACCCGCACGCGGTCGATGCCGGTGATGCTGTGCTGTGTCAGGTCCAGTGTGGTCTGCAAGCCCGCGCCCAGCTGCACCTCCAGCACGTCGAGCTGGTTTGGCGCGGTGCCGCCATTCAGCGTGTTTACCGCGCCGCTCCAGGCGGCCTGGTCGGCCGCGGTGACGAGAAACACGTCCTGGCCATCGCCGCCCTGCAGCGTGACGCCGGCCGCCTGCGCGCGCAGCGTGTCGTCCCCGGCACCGGCGGTGGCCGTGCTGCCGGCGACGCGCAGCGTGATGTCATCCGCGCCGACGCTGCCGAGGATGGTCACCGGCCGGGCCGTCG
>JAIYAI010000067.1 GCA_027489135.1 Acetobacteraceae bacterium | reverse complement strand
GGGCATCCCCGAGGCCGAGGTGCGCGCCACGGCCGAAAGCGCGGAGACGGTCAGCTACACCCGCTACGTCATCGACCGCGGCCTCGCCGGCGACATCCTGGACCTGGAGGTGGCGCTGGTGCCCTGCACGGTCGGCTATGGGGAGGTCGCGTTGCGCATGCTGGCCGACCCGAAGCGCCGGGTGGAGGGCAATGCGTACCAGTCCTGGATCGATACCTATGCCGATCCCGGCTACCAGGCCCTGGCCCGGGCTGCCGCGGCGCGCATCGATGCGCTCGGCGTGAGCCATGGCGGGGAGGCGCGGTTCGCCACGCTGTCCGCCACCTTCTCCGAGGCCGCGCGGCTGGAGCAGCGCTTCTGGCAGCAGGGGCTCGACGCGGCGCTGCGGAACGCCTGAGGTGCGTGTGCTCGTGGCGATGTCCGGGGGCGTGGACAGCAGCGTCGTCGCCGGCCTGCTCGCCCGCGACGGGCACCAGGTGATCGGCGCCACGCTGCAGCTCTACGACCACGGCGCCGCGACCAGCCGCAAAGGCGCGTGCTGCGCCGGCCAGGACATCCACGACGCCCGCCGTGTCGCCGACACCCTCGGCATTCCGCACTACGTCCTGGACCGGGAGGCGCGCTTCCGCGACGCCGTGATCGAGGACTTCGCCGACAGCTACGCCCGCGGCGAAACCCCCATCCCCTGCATCCGCTGCAACCAGACCGTGAAGTTCCACGACCTGGTGGAGCTCGCCCGCGACCTCGGCTGCGAGGCGCTGGCGACCGGCCACTACGCCCGCCGCGTCGACGGACCGGACGGCCCCGAGCTGCACCGTGCCGCCGACCCGGCGCGCGACCAGTCCTACTTCCTGGCCATGACCACGGGGCCGCAGCTCGGCTTTGCGCGCTTCCCGCTCGGCGACATGCCGGACAAGGCCGCCGTGCGGGCGGAGGCGGCGCGCCTCGGCCTGGCGGTGGCGGAGAAGCCCGACAGCCAGGACATCTGCTTCGTGCCCGCCGGCCGCTACGACGATCTGGTGGCGAAGCTCCGCCCCGAGGCCGCCGAGCCCGGCGACATCGTCGATGCCGCGGGCCGCGTGCTCGGCCGGCACCGCGGCGTGGCGCGCTACACGGTGGGGCAGGGCAAGGGGCTCGGCCTGCCGCGGCGGGAGGGTGAGGAACCCCTCTTCGTCGCCACGCTGGACGCGCCGCGCCGTCGCGTGGTGGTGGGGCCACGCGCGGCGCTGGCGTGCGCGGAGATCCCGGTGACGGCGGTGAATTGGCTGTCCGCGCCGCCGGCGCCGGGCGAGGCGCTGTCCTGCCAGGTGAAGCTGCGGGCGCGGGAGGTGCCGCAGCCCGCGACGGTCACCTGGGACGGCACGCAGGCCGTGGTGCGGCCGGCAATGCCTGCGGTCGCCGCGCCGGGCCAGGCGGCGGTCCTCTACGACGGGGAGCGGGTGCTGGGCGGCGGCTTCATCCGGCGCGCCAGGTTGTGACCTCGCGCACATCCTGATCGCATCCGGTCGACTATCGTGCGGAGCCTGTGACGGCAGCGCATGGACCGGAGACAGCGGGTGACAGTCTGGTCGCATCGGATGCGACGCCTGGCCGAGCCGCCCGCGGCGCGGCAGTCCCACCGGGAACCGGCAGCGCCCGGCCAGGCCAGCCGGCACGCGCGTTGCGCGAGCAGAGATGTATCGCTACGGTTCCGGGGTTGGGGCGCAAGACACGTCGCCCCGACGGAGCTGTCCGGCAGCATCGACCATGGCTTCATGAACGCAGCCCAGCGACGCCTGGTCGCCGTGCTCGCCGCGGACGTCGTGGGCTATTCGACCCTCATGGAAGCGGACGAGGAGGGCACGCATGAGCGCATGCAGCGCCTTGTCGTGGCGAGCATCGATCCCTCCATTGGCGAGCATCGGGGCCGGCTGATCAACCGGATCGGCGACGGCTTCCTGGCCACCTTCGACAGCGCGCTCGACGCGGCCGGCTGCGCCATCGCCATGCAGCAGGGCTTCGCGCGGCTCGGCGTATCGCCGGGGCTGCCGCCCATCCGGCTGCGCATCGGGCTGAACATCGCCGACGTGATCGTCGACGACAACGATGTCTTCGGCGACGGCGTGAACCTGGCGGCGCGGCTGCAGGCGATGGCCGAGCCGGGCGGCGTCGTCGTCTCGACCACCGTGGCCGAGCAGCTGCGCGGGCGGCCAGGGATCGCGCTCATCGACCTCGGCGAGCAGCGACTGAAGAACATCCGCCGCCCCGTGCGCGCCTTCGGCATGCGGGCGCGCGGCATCGCCCCGACGTTGCCGCCGCCGGAACTGCCACCGCTCGGCGCCGACCGCCCCTCGATCGCGGTGCTACCGCTGCGCCAGCCGCACGCCGACCCGGACGACGCCTATCTCGCCGACGGGATGATCGAAGGCGTCATCCACGTCCTCGCCGGCCTGCCGGACCTCTTCGTCATCGCCCATGGCTCGACCGCCGCCTTCGCCGGCGCCGAGGCGGATCCGCGCATGGTCGGCCGCTCGCTCGGCGTGCGCTACGTGCTGGACGGCACCTTCCGCCGCGTCGGCGCGCGGCTGCGCATCACCACCCGGCTGATCGACGTGGAGGATGGCAGCCTGCTGCGGGTCGGCCGCTTCGATGGCGCCCCGGACGACATCTTCGAGATGCAGGACCGCGCATCCGCCGATGTGGTGGCGACCATCGCCCCCTCTGTGCGGGAGCGCGAGCTGGCGCGGGCGGTCCGCAAGCCGCCGGAGAGCCAGAGCGCCTATGATTGCGTGTTGCGTGCCCTCGACCTCATGCCGCGGCTCGACCATGGCGGCTTCGACCGTGCGCGCGCGCTGCTGCAGCAGGCCGTGGTGGCCGACCCCAACTATGCTGTAGCCTGGTCCTACCTCGCCTTCTGGCACCTGATCCGGCTCGCCCAGGGCTGGACGCCGAGCGCGGCGGAGGATGTGACCCAGGCTGGGCAGGCCGCCGAGGCGGCGCTCGCGCATGACCCCGGCAATGCGACGGCGCTGGCGATCAAGGGGCATTTCCTGTCCTACACCCAGCGCGACTTCGTCGGCGCCGCGGCGCTGCTGGAGCGTGCGGTGGCGGCGGGGCCGAACAACCCGCTCGCCTGGTGCCTGAGCAGCGCGACGAGTGGCTATCTCGGCGACTACGCACGCGCCGTGGAGCAGGCGCAGCAGGCGCTGCGGCTCTCTCCGATCGATCCCTTCGCCTATCTCAGCGAATACCTGCTGGGGCAGACGCACTACCTGGCGGGCGACATGGTGGAGGCCGTGCGGGTCGGGCGCCGGGTCGCGGCGCGCAACCACATGCATGCGGCGAACCTGCGCACCCTGGCGGCCAGTCTGGTCGCGGCCGGCGACGCCGCCGGGGCGCAGGCGGTGGCGCGGCGGCTGCTGGCGATCGATCCGAAATTCAGCCTGGCCGCCTTCGCCCAGCGCACGCCGCTGACCGGCGCGGTGCTGGAGACCTTCGTCGCGCGGCTGCGGGAGGCGGGATTGCCGGCCTGATGCCGGCCTGTGGGAGGGAGAGGTGACATGGTTGGCAATGTCGGCAACGTGGGCAATGTCGGGAATGTGGGGAATATCGGCAATCTGGGGGCGGGGGGTGGGGGCGGCTTCTACCTTGTGCCCGACAAGGTCGATTCCCCCTTCGTCGCGGCGACGGCGAAGGTCTGGAACACTGGCAGCAACGACTGGACGGACGGTGCCGATGTCTTCTCGCTGCCGACCGCGACGCCGGCCTGGATTTACCGCGATTGGGGAGCTGAATGGTGGGCCTGGCAGGCGATCCTGCAACTCGGCCGCGTCGAGTCCGACAGCAGCCTTGGCGGTACGGCTCCTTGGACGACCGCCAAGACGAGGCTGGACACCATCTGGAACGCCACTGGCGGTCTCACTCCCAGCCAGGCGGAATTCGACAGCCTACGCAATGCTGCGCTTAGCGAGCGGACCGACAGTCTTGGCGAGATCATCGCACAGCATGCCCATTACGCGGATATCGCCGGCACGCTGATGGCGCTGCTGCGCATGTCGCCGAGCAGCCATCCGCATACCTTCCGACTGCTGCACATCGCGGGGCTTGTCGGCATTCTGGCGTCGATGCATTTCAAGGCATTCTACAAGCGACGCCGGCCGTCGCAGATCGTGCCGGCGTTGATGCCGCCTGTGCCGGTGCCGGGGCATTCTGCCTTTCCAAGCGGCCATGCCACCCAGGCGGTGCTGATGGCCCTCTCGCTGCGCGAGGCGATGACGCCTGCATCGGGCACCATTTCCGCAGACAATGCCAAGCGCGCCCAGCTTGCCGACACCATGGCCTACCGCATCGCACGTAACCGCGAGATCGCGGGCCTGCATTACCCGAGCGACTCCCGCGCCGGCGCCGCTCTGGCCGACACGATCTTTCCCACCGTCAAGGCACTCGGTGCCTTCACCGAAGCCTTGACCGAGGCGCGCACGGGAGAGTGGCCGTGAGCGGATCGGAGAGCGGCGAGGCCCACCTGACCCTCACGATCGATCTGTTCGCGCGCACATTGCGTGATGTCGATGTGCCAGCGGGTCTCGACCCGCTGTCCTACTGGTTAAGCCGGTCGGATGCGGAGATCGAGCAGGCGGTGCTGCCAAAGCGCCCAGATCGGTCGCAGGACGTCGAACTGTTCGACCAGTGGACCGATATGCTCGACGGCGCGGAAGCGCTGCGGAACTTCAGCTTCGATGCGACTTATGAGCCGCCCGGGAGCAGTGTAACGCCGATCGCGCCATCGCCGATCGAGACGAGCCGCAATTGGTCCGGGGCGCGGGTCGCGGCCACGGCCGGGGCCACCTTCAATCGCGTCGCCGGGCGCTGGGAGGCGCCGAACCCACGCAAGGCAGCTCTGGTCGACGGACGTAAGGCGACGTGTTCGGTCTGGGTTGGATTGGACGGCCATCGCCGCTGGAGCTCCGCCATGCCGCAGATCGGCACACTCCATATCGCCGGTGTGAACAACACCGACCCGGACCAGCACACGGCCTGGGTGCAATGGTGGGTGCGGGGCATTGATCCCATGGCAGAGCCGCGCATCAAGCCCCGCCCGCTGGCGTTGCCGGTGATCACCCATGGCGATGTTGTGCTGTGCTGGATCGAGCTTATCCGGGACGTGGAGGCGAATTTCTTCATCCGCAAGCAGGGCGACCCGACGCTTTACCGAACCACGATTGTCATGGATGGCGCGCCCGGCCCGGTGCCTGGCGCCGCGGCGCGCGGCCTTGCCGCCGAGTGGATCGTAGAGCGGCCGCGCGATCCCGGTCCCCCGCCCGTCCTGTACCCGCTGGCGAATTTCCGATCCGTCCGCTTCACCCGCTGTGTCGCCGGCACGGCCCAGGGGCAGAAGAAGCTGGAAGCCTGCCACCTGATCCGCATGATCGAGCGTAGGCAGATGCCGGAGCGGACCACGGTCATCTCCAAGCCGCGACGGCAGGGCCAGTCTGCGGGGCGGCTCCTGGTGACCTACACTGGTTAGGGGTTCGCGTTTGACATCCCTGCCGGGCGCGCCCTAGACACCGCGCCCGCGTGGCGGCGTAGCTCAGCTGGTTAGAGCACGGCACTCATAATGCCGGGGTCAGCGGTTCAAGTCCGCTCGCCGCTACCACGCTCCCCTCCCGCGCGCGGGTCTTGTTTCCCCCCCACGCCGTCTTCAGGATGCTTCCGGCATGCCGGAGGCACCGATGCCGGATGAGGGAACCGCTACGCGCCTGCGCGATCGGCTCGGCGCGCCGCTGCTTGCCTTCGCCCTGGTCCTCGGCGGCTGGTGGTGTTTCGGAGAGCCCCGCCCCGTGCTCGCCCGCCTTGCCTGGCCGGACGGCCCGGCGCCCTGGGAACGCATCACGGCCGTCTACGTCCCGGACCGGCGCAGCCCGGAGGACCACGTGGTCCGCCCCGGCCTCGCCGACCTGCATGGATGCCGGGTCTGGGTGCATGGCCAGGCGGTGCGGCACGGCGACCGGCGGATGGTGCGGGGCGACTGGCGCTGCATGGTGGTGGCCGAGGCCGGGGGCGAGCCCCGGCTGCACCTGAAGTAGCGCGGCGCGCGGTTTGCTAGGCTTGCCCGGCCAGCCAGAGGGGCCCGCCATGACCGCTGCCGCCGTCGCGCCGAAGCCGCGCGAATTCATGCACCTCTCGACCCGCTCGGACGCCCAGGGCGGGCGCCGCCTGGCCGTGCATGTTGCCCTGCTGCTGGGCAGCGGCGCGCTGGTCGCGCTGGCGCCGGGGGTGTGGGTCTGGCCGGCGATGCTGCTGCTGGGCATCGTGCAGGCAGCGCTGTTTGCCCCCTTCCACGAGACCTCGCACTACACCGCCTTCAAGTCGCGCCGCGCCAATGCCGTGGTGGGCTGGCTGGCGGGCCTGCCGGCGCTGCACAACTGGCATTTCTACCAGCAGTTCCACCTGGAGCATCACAAGCACACCCAGGACCCCGAGCGCGATCCGGAGGCCTATCCCGGCCCGCCCACGGCGCTCGGCGGCTACCTGCTGCGCGCGACGGCGTTCTTCGCGTGGCAGGCGCGGCTGCAGATGTGGGTGCGGGCCTGGCGCGGCGACATGTCCGCCTATGGCGCCTTCCTGCATCCGGCGGTGGCGCCGCGGGTGATCGCCTCGGTCCGCGCCTCCTCGGCGCTGACGGTGGCGCTGGCGCTGCTGGCGGGGGTGGTCTTCGGCTGGCAGGCGGTGCTGATGTTCTGGATCGTCCCGCAGCTTCTGGGGCAGCCGGTGCTGCGCCTGTATCTGATGGCGGAGCACACGGGCTGCACGCAGGACGGCAACGGGCTGACCAACACGCGCACGATGATGACGAACCCGGTGGTGCGGCTGCTGATGTGGAACATGCCCTACCAGGCGGAGCATCACCTCTATCCGTTCATCCCCTTCCATCGCCTGGCGGAGGCGCATGGGATGCTGAAGGACAAGCTGGGCTTCGTGGGCGGGGGGTATGCGGCGTTCAACCGGGACCTGGTAAGGCGGCTGGGCGCGGGATCGCCCGAGGTGTCATCACCGAGGGCGTGAGTCGCCCGCCACGACGCGCGGCGCGGGGTGAGGCGGGGTCAGGCTTCTTCCATGTGGTACGTGTCGAGCTTCTTGAGGCCACGCTTGCGGACCTCGTCCATCAGCTCGTCGGAGAAGAAGATGCTGCCTTGGCCATGCTGGCCACCGCGCCAGACATGGTGGCCTTGAGTAATCTCGCGTCGCAGGACGACCTCATAGACAACCGCGCCGTTCTCGAAGCGCAGCCACTCGGGGTGCACCAGCGGCGCGAGTCCTTGAACCTCGTGCACCCGCACGTGGGATCGCGCGACCCAGATGGCGTCGAGAACACTCATGATGTTGAAGATGCAGTTCGGGGTGTCGAGCACGCGGCCGTCGAGCCGATGGATGGGGCGACTGCTCCGTGGCCGGACGACCTCCACCGGCAGGAACTGGTGGACACCCGGCTCCAGTGCCTCCACCAGGTCGCGCACTTCCTGGCAGACGCTGAAGCGGCCCTGGATTGCCACGAAGTCCGGCACGGTTCTGCCACCGCTCTTGTAGAGCACGCGCTTCGGCGCCGTGGCGGCATCGAAAGCCAGCGCTTGGTTCCGCATCCGGCTGGCCAGATCAACGAAGAACCGCCCGTTCTCGGGCGGCAGCGAGATATCCGGCGAGTAACGCGGCTCCACGGTCAACGTCACCATCCAGGCCATGCGTCACCCCTCGCCCGCCAGCCCGATCATACCAGCGCAAACACCCGGATCAGCACCGCCGGCCGCTCTGGCATCAGCGGGTTCAGCGTGCCGACGAAGGCCAGCCGGTTCAGCCAGCCATAGGGTCCCTCCGGCGCCGTGACCTCCAGCGTGGAGAAGCGGTAGTCCGGTTGCCCGCCCTCCCGCGGCGCGATGACGACGCGGTTGTGCACGGTGATCACCGCGCCGTCGTCGGTCTCCAGCTCGTACAGCGCCTCCAGCCGCTTCACCCCGTCCCGGCGGAGAAGCTGGCGATCAGCGCCGCCGGGCAGCACGCGGCCGCGGAGGCGCGGGCCAGCGAAAACGCCGCCGGTGATCGGCACCATCCGCCGCTCCCCGGTCGGGCCCTCGCCCAGCATCATCGTGGGCGCGATCTCCACCACCGCTTCCCAGACGAACTCCGTCCCTGGCGACGCGAGCGGGATGTCGGGGACCAGCGGCGGCGTCACGCGGCGTGGCCGCAGATCCGGTCCAGCGCGGCGGCCAACGTCGCCGCATGTTCCGCGGCACCGCCCGCGCTGCGCCAGCCCACATATCCGTCCGGCCGCACCAGCACCGCCCCCTCCGGCCCGATCCCGTAGGCATCGTGGAAGCGCCCATCGGCATCCTGCACATCGGCGCCGATGCGATGCGCCGTCACCGCCGGGCGCGTCGGCGCCGCGATGCGCGCCGCCGCCTCCGCCCAGGCGCCGCCGGCGCTGCCCGCTACCAGCACGAAGCCGCGGCCGTAGAGATCGATGGTCGAGATCGCAGCACCATCCCGCGTCAGCGCCGCATGCGGCGCGCGCCGCCCCGGCGTGGCGGAGGGGACATAGGTCGTGATCGGATCCTCCACCGCCGGCGGCGCCGTGCCGTCATCCACCACCGCGGCGGAGCGATAGGTCGCGCCGAAGATCAGCCCCTGCTCGTTCAGGAATTCCCGCCGCGGCAGCACCGCGCCCTCCTGCTTCGTCTCCCGCCCCATGGAGAGCGCGTTCGCCAGGCTCGACTGCGTGATCATCGTCGCCAGTGGCTGGCGTTCGTCGTGATAGCTGTCGAGCAACGCCGGCGCGGCCTCCCCCTTCAGCACCGCGGCCAGCTTCCAGCACAGGTTCTGCGCGTCCTGCACGCCGGTGTTGAGCCCGAAGCCCCCCGTCGGCGGCATCTCGTGCGCCGCGTCGCCGGAGAGGAACACCGGCCCGTCGCGGTACCGGTCCGCGACGATGGCTGAGGCTTCCCACACCGAGACACCCTTCACCTCCACCGGCAGGTCCGGCACGCCGACGGCCTGGCGGATGAAGGCGGCGCAGCGCTCCGGCGTCAGGTCGCGCGGCGTGAGGCCATAGGCGGTCAGGCTGTGGATCAGGAATCCCCACCGCTCCTTGGCGTCGATGGTCATGAAGGTGCCGCGCAGGTCCTTCTGCTCGACGAAGTAGAGCGCGGCGGGGCGATCCTGCGTCCAGGGGCGGAGGTCGGCGCGGATCAGGATATTGACGCTGTCATAGACCTTCTCCCGCCCCTCCATCTTCGCGCCGATGGCGCGGCGCATGCTGGACTGCGCGCCCTCGGCCGAGATCAGGTAGCGGGCCTTCACCGGCGTCTCCGCCCCCGTCACGCGATCGGTCAGCGTGCCGGTGACGCCATCCGGGCCATAGCTGACGCCGGTGAGTTCCGTGTTGAAGCGCAGCGTCGCCGGCCCCGCACCTTCGGCGAAGCGGCGCAGCACCGGTTCGAGGTCGTCCTGCGCGCAGAGGCAGTTGCGGACCGGCGAATGCCCGATGTTCTTCGGGTTGGCGCGGCCCGGCACGCGGCGCTCGATCTCCCGCCCCGCCAGGGTTTCGGTCCAGACGATGAGGCCGGTGCGCTCGGGCGGCAGGCCGGCGGCGCGGATGCCCGCCTCCACGCCGAGCTGGCGGTACATCTCCATGGTGCGGGCGTTGATGCCGCGCGCCTTGGGCAGGATCGCCGTGCCGGGATGGCGTTCCACCAGCAGCGAGGCGATGCCCTGCTGCGACAGCAGGATGGAGGCGGTGAGGCCGACCGGGCCGCCGCCCACGATCAGCACCGGGGTTTCGATCATGGGCGTCTCCTCCGCGCGGCCGGTCTCGTGCCGGGTGCCGGTGCAGTCTCGCGCGGCTTCGGAGGCTTCGGCAATGGCGCCCGGAAGCCCGCGGCAAGGAAGGGGATCAGCCGCGCCAGCACCGCCTCCGGCTCCGCGGGGTCGATGGCGTCGTCGCTGACCGACTGGATGCGCCCGCTGTTCGCCATGCTGCTGACCATGGTCCCCAGCATGAAGTGGAAGCGCCAGGTCACCTCCGCGCGCGGCAGGGCGGGCAGGGCGGCGACGACGGCGTCGAGGAAGGTGCGGGTGGAGGCGTCGAAGGTATCGGAGAGGATGCGGCGATAGAGCGCCTCGCTCTCCACCGAGAGGCGGGCGCGCAGCCGGCCGAATTCCGCGCCATGCGAGAAGGCGGGGCGGAGGAAGGCGTGCAGGATCTGCTCCAGCATCGGCGGGCGGCCGCGCCCGGGCCGGCACAGCGCGAGCAGGCGCAGGCGTTCCGCGACGATCGGCCGCGCGCGCTGCGTGAACAGCGCCTCCAGCAGTTTTTCCTTCGATCCGAAATGGTAGTTCACCGCGGCGAGGTTGGTGCCGGCGGCCGCCGTGATCTCGCGCAGCCCGGCACCGGCCATGCCGCGCTCGGCGAAGAGGCGCTCGGCAGCGGCGAGGAGGCGCGCCCGCGCACCCTCCGTCGCGTCGCCCGATGCGCGATGCAGTCCGTCCGGCGGCATCTTGGCCCTTGACTCCCGATCACCTGTATAAAACGATCGTTTGAAAGAAACGCAAGGCTCGGTCCGATGCAGGCCGGGCCCACAGGAGAACGTCCATGCAGGCTTCCCGCCGCAGCGTGCTTGCCGGCGCGCTGGCTTCCCTACCCCTGCCAGCCCTGGCGCAGGAGGTCTTCCCGTCGCGCCCGATCCGCATGATCGTGCCCTTCGCGCCGGGCGGACCCGTGGACATCCTCGGCCGGCCGGTCGCGGAGAAGATGGGCGAACTGCTCGGCCAGCCCGTGGTCTTCGAGAATCGCCCGGGCGCCAACGGCATCGTCGGCGCCCAGTTCGTCGCGACGCAGCGCCCGGATGGCTACACGCTGCTGCTGACCACCGGCAGCTTCGTCGGCAACGTCGCCTTCAGCCCGCGGCCGCTGCCCTACGATGCCTTCAAGGACATCGCGCCGGTGACGCTGGTGGCCGACGGCACGGGCATGATGCTGGTGGGCAACACGAAGCTGCCGGCCACGATGGCGGAGCTTGTGGCGCTGTCGAAGACCAAGCCCGGCGGGCTTTCCACTGCCATGACCGGCATCGGCAACATCACCCACCTCGCCATCGAGCAGTTCCGCGAGTTCACCGGCGGCCAGATGCTCGAGGTCGTCCTTGCTGGCACCGGCCCCTCGCTGACCGAGATCATGGCCGGCAACATCGATGCGACCTTCTCCACCATCCCGCCGGCGCGGCCGCTGGTGCGCGACAACAGGCTCCGTCCGTACGGCTATACCGGTCGCGCCAGGCCGATGATGATGCCGGAGGTGCCGACGATGAAGGAGCTCGGCTTCCCGGAATGGGAGCTGATCGGGATGCTCGGCCTCTGGACCACCGGCGGCACGCCGCCCGATCGTATCGTGAAGATCCAGCAGGCCGTGGCGACGGCGCTGCGCGAGCCCCACATCATCAAGCTCTACAACGAGGGCGAGTTCACCCCCTCGGGCATGCCGCCAGAGCAGTTCGCCGACTACATGCAGAAGGAACTGGCGATGCAGCTGCGCGTCGCCAGGCGCGTCGGGCTGAATGCGCGCTGAGAAGGAAGGATCGACCATGTCCGAGGTTCACGCGGCGCCGCGGATCGAGAGCGTCACCATTCACGGCCTCAAGCTCGAGGTGCTGCGCCACGGCGCGGGGGAGAAGCTGGTCTTCCTGCACGGCTTCCAGCAGCCCGATCCCGGCGCGCGCTGGATCCAGCTTCTCGGCCGCCGCGCGGAGGTGATCGCGCCCTCGATGCCCGGCTTCGGCGCCAGCGAGCGACCGAAGGACTACGAGAGCACCTACGACGTGCTGAACACGCTGACGGGGTTCCTGGAGACCCTGCCGGGCAAGGTGACGCTGGTGGGATCGAGCTTTGGCGGCTGGATGGCGGCGGAGCTTGCCGTGCGGTCCTGCGAGCGGATCGCGCGGCTGGTGCTGGTCGATGCCCTGGGCATCAAGGTGAGCGACCGCACCACGCCCGACATCCTCGACGTCTTCAACACCCTGCCCGCGCTGGTGAAGGCCGCGACCTGGCATGACGAGGCGAAGGCGCCCGACCTCGACGAGCAGACCGACGAGCAGCTGATGATGCGGCACCGCAACTGGGAGTCGCTGGCGATGTATGGGTGGAAGCCCTTCCTGCACAATCCGCGGCTCAACTATTGGCTGCCGCGCATCAGCGTGCCGACGCTGGTGCTCTGGGGCGCCGCCGACGGTATCGTGAAGCCCGCCTATGGCCGCGCCTATGCCGCGCGCATCCCGGGCGCGATCTTCGCCGAGATCCCCGCCGCCGGCCACCACCCCGAGATCGAGCAGCCCGACGCCTTCGCCGACCACCTGCTCGGCTTCATCGCGCGCTGACCACCAAGACCGAGGAGAGAGACCATGGACGCCTGGTGGCAGTGCGAGATTCCCTACCCCTATGTCGACCAGAAGATCCTGGATGCCAGCCCCTCCGTGCGGGCGGTGCTGCCGAACCGCCTGTGTGACCCGAGGCTGGCGGCGGACCTGTTCGAGGAGGTGATGGACGAGTTCGCGCTCTGCGACGACCTCGGCATGAACATCATCTGCATCGAGCATCACGCGGGCATCAACTCGCTGATCGGGTCGAATCCGGTGGTCTCCGGCATGCTGGCGCGGCAGACGAAGAAGGTGCGCCTGCTCAGCCTCGGCACGCTGATCTCGCTGCGCGCCGACCCGGTCCGGATCGCCGAGGAATACGCGACCTGCGACGTGATGATGCGCGGGCGCTTCGACATCGGTTTCGTGAAGTCGGGCGGGACGGAGTTCGCCAGCGCCAACCAGAACCCGGTGAACAACGAGGAACGCTTCTGGGAGGCGATCGACCTCGTCACCAAGACCCTGACCACGCGTGACGGGCCCTTCAGCTGGGAGGGCAAGCACTTCACCCACCGCCATGTGAACATCTGGCCCGGCCCCTACCAGGACCCGCATCCGCGCATGTGGGCCGCGACCGGCGATCCCCGCTCCGCCGGCGAGGTCGGGCGGCGCGACTTCCGCCACGTGCTGGTGCTGCGCGGGCCGGAGGGGACGAAGGCCGCCTATGCCGCACACCGCAAGGCGCGCGCCGATGCGGGGATGCCCAAGGCGACGACCGACAATTTCGCCTATGCCGCGCTGGTCTATGTCGGCGACACGGAGGAGGAGGGGATCGCCGGCGGCGAGAAGCTGCTCTGGTTCCTCAACACCAGCCTGAAGTCGGCGCCGCAGTTCAACCGCTTCCTGCCCGGCGCCGCGCCGCCGGCCGCGGCACCCGGCCTGTACCGCACGAAGCCCAAGGCGCAGGTAGGCATCGACATGAAGGACGCCGAGAAGGGCGTCACCACGGCCAGCCAGAACGCGCAGAAGCTGATGTCGCTGACGGCGCGGGAGGCGATGCAGCAGGGCATCCTCTTTGCCGGCAATCCGGACAGCGTCTATCGTCAGATCATGGAATTCTACGACAAGGTCGGCGGCTTCGGGCACCTCGCGCTGATCGGCCGCTCCGGCCCGATGACGCATGCGGAGTCGAAGAAGGGCATCCGGCTCTTCTCCAGCGAGGTCCTGCCGCGCCTGCGCGAAGTCAAGGATATCGAGGTCGGATGAGCGAGGAGATTCCACCGCTCGACGCGGAGCACGCGGCGCTGGCCGCGACGCTGCGGTCGAAGGGGTTGCTGCCGGTCAGCGCGATGACGGCGCCGGTGGCGGAGGCACGCGCCGCGCTCGACCGCATTGCCGCCTTCCTGGGCGAGGGCTCGGAGCCGATCCCGGGCGAGCGCGACATCACCATCCCCGGCGGCCCGCGCTGCCGCTTCTACCCGGCTGCACCCGGGGCACCCGTGCTGGTCTATGCGCATGGCGGCAGCTTCACCGTCGGATCGCTGAATGCCTGGGACGCGATGCTGCGCGACCTGGTGCGCGACTCCGGCGTCGCGGCGCTGCATGTCGACTACCGCATGGTGCCGGAGCATCGCTTCCCCGCGGCGCATGACGACATGCTGGCCGCCGCGCGCTGGGTGCAGGCGCACGGCGCGGAGCTTGGCGTCGATCCCACCCGCATGGCGCTGGGCGGCGATTCGGCGGGCGCGAACCTCGCGCTCGGCGCGGCGATGGCGCTGCGCGATGCGGGCCGGCCGCCGCGCTACATGCTGCTGCACTACGGCGCCTATTCCACCGACGTGGACAGCGACTCCTGGGAGCGCTTCGGCGGCGGCGAATACGGCCTGTCCCAGGCGGCGGGCGAGTGGATGTGGCAGCAATACCTGGCGGATCCGAAGCAGCGCACCGACTGGCGCGCCGCGCCCATCCTGGGGGAGATGCGCGGCCTGCCGCCGGCGCTGCTGACCATCGGCACGCATGACCCGCTGCTGGACGACCAGTACGAACTCGCCGCCGCGCTGGGCAAGGCGGAGGTGGGGGTGCAACTCTATGTCTATACCGGCCTGACGCATGGCTTCATCCGCCAGGGCCGGCACGTGGCGAAGGTGCGCCAGGCGATGGCGGACAGCGCGGAGGGGCTGAAGGCGGCGCTGGCCTAATCCACACGGATCCCCGCCGCCTGGATGGTCTCCATCCAGATCGGCTGCTCCTTGCGGATCGCCGCGACCAGCGCCTGCGGCCCGCCGCCGCCGGGGGTGAAGGTCAGCGCGGTCAGGCGCGCGCGGACGTCCGGATCGGCCAGGCACTCCTCCGTCGCGCGGCTCAGCTTCTCCAGGATCGGCGCGGGCAGGCCGGGCGGGCCGAAGAGGCCCATCCAGACCTCGGTCTGGAAATTCGGGAAGCCGGCTTCCACCAGCGTCGGCAGGTTGGGCACGCGCGGGTTCCGCTCCGCCCCCGTCACCGCGATGCCGCGCAGCTTGCCCTCATCCACCAGCCCCTGCGCGTTGCCGACGCTGTCGAGCGCGAAATGCGCATCGCCGCGCGCGATCGCCAGCAGCCCCGCCACGGTTCCGCCGAAGGAGACGTGCTGCGCCTCCGTCCCCGCGAGGCGCATCAGCGTCGCCGTCGCCAGGTGCCCGACGCTGCCGGTGCCGGGGGAGGTGTAGTTGGCCTTGCCTGGATTGGCCTTCAGGTAGGCGATGAAGCTCGGCACGTCGGTGATCGGCAGCTGCGGGTTCACCACCAGATACAGCGGATAGCGCTGCAGCAGCGCGATCGGCGTGAAATCGCGCGCCGCATCGTAGCCGGCGGATTTCAGCACCAGCGGCGCGACGACCATGCCCGTGTTGGCGCTGAAAAGCAGCGTGTAGCCATCGGGCGGGCTGTTGCGGACCATGTTGGCGCCGACCGTACCGGTGGCGCCGGGCCGGTTGTCGATGACGAAGGGCTGGCCCAGGCGGCGGGTCAGCCACTCCGCCAGGATGCGGTTCAGCGGCTCGTTCGGCCCGCCCGGCATGAAGGGGATGACGATGCGCACGGGGCGTGTCGGGTAGTCGGCCTGGGCCAGGGCGGGGCGGGCGAGGCCGGCGGCGCCCAGCAGCGCGAGGCGGCGGGTGAGCATCACAGGTCTCCCATCAGGAAGGCGGCGACGGCGGCGGCGACCCGCTCCGGCGCCTGGATGGTGCCGACATGGCCGAGGCCTTCCAGCACAATGGTGCGCGCGCCCGGGATCTCGCGCGCGATGGAGAGGCTGTGCGCGGGCGGCACCAGCCGGTCCTGCTCATGCGCCAGCACCAGGGTCGGCGCGGTGATGCGGGTGATGTCGAGCATCGGCGCCTGTGGGATCAGCGCCGCGCGCCGCGCCTGCTGCACCGGATTGCGCTTGCCGCCC
The DNA here is from genome assembly GCA_027489135.1 of Acetobacteraceae bacterium. Taxonomy (GTDB): domain Bacteria; phylum Pseudomonadota; class Alphaproteobacteria; order Acetobacterales; family Acetobacteraceae; genus JAIEOP01. The sequence continues at coordinate 6,675 of JAIYAI010000067.1, read as the reverse complement.
GCGAAGCGCTGGGCGAGTTCGGGGTGCTTCGCCAGGTGGTCGTCCGTGTAGAAATAGCGCGCGATCGCGGCGGCGTTCCTCGCCGGGTCCTTCCGCAGCGGGCCAAGCGCAGCTGCGGTGTCCGGGTTGATCTCTGGAATGCTGCGGCCGATGCGGATGGCCGCCGAGAGGATCAGCCGGTCCACGACATCCGGGTGCCGCACAGCCAGCGCCTGGGCGATGACGCTGCCGAGCGAGGAGCCGAAGACATGCGCCTTCGCATGGCCCAGCGCGCGGATCAGCCCCGCGGCGTCGTCGGCGAGATCCTCGATGCCGAAATCCGCATCCGGGTTGCGCGTGGCGCCGCTGTCGCGCTGATCGTAGGCGATGCAGGCGAAGCGGTCCGCGAGGTGCGGCACGAAGTGGTCGTACTGTGTATGGTCCGCCTCCCCGCCATGCATCAGCACGAGCGGTGGGCCGCTCCCCGTGACGTCGTAGGCGATCTCGATGCCCGAGGGCAGGGCGGCGTGGCGGATCACGCCGCCAGCGTCCCGCCGCGCAGCACGCGCTGCATCGCGTCCGCCACCGCCTGAGCCGGGTCCGCCGGCAGCCACGGCATGCGCCAGGCCACATGTCCGTCGGGCCGCACCAGGCAGGCGCCGCGCTGGCCCATGCGGAAGCCGTCGGCGAAGTCCACGCGCGGCATGACCTGCGATTGCAGGGGAAGCTTCAGCATCTCCGAGGCGCGCTTGGCCGCCTCCAGCCACTCCTGGCCCAGCGGGCCGGCGACCAGGACGAATTCCTTGTCGAACCAGTCGATCGTGGACCGCTTCCGCGCATGATCCAGCCAGTAGTGCGGGAAGCGCGAGCCGTGCCGGTCCGTGGGCCGGTAGTCGCGGCTGTCATGCCCGCGCGCCACCGTGCCGTCCGGGATCACCGCGCCCTCGTCGTAGTGGAAGCCGATCGCCTGGCCCACCGAGTGCAGGTGGTTGTCCATGTCGTCGAGCCAGAAGGTGATGCGGTCCTGGTGCCCGCTGCGCGCCGCCGCTTCCATGTGGCTGTAGCGGAAGCGATTGCCGAGGGAGAAGTCGGCATTGCTGTGCGCCACCGGCCGCCGCTCGACGTCGTAGGTATCCAGCAGCCGGTCGTCGGCCCAGCCGCGCAGCACATAGGCCAGCTTCCAGGCCAGGTTGTGCGCGTCCTGCACGCCGCTGTTCAGGCCGAAGCCGCCCGTCGGCGGGAAGCGGTGCGCGGCATCGCCGACCAGGATCACCCGCCCCTTGCGGAAGGTCGCCGCCACCTGGCGGGAGACGCGCCAGGTGGAGCGGTTGAGCAGCGTCACCTCGAGGTCCGGCACGCCGGTCTGCTTGCGGATCAGCTCGATCACCTCGGCATCCGTCCAGGGATGCGGGCGGTCATCCTGCTGCTGGCCGATCTGCGTCACCGTCAGCCAGCGGTCGCGGCCATTGGTGTTCAGGATGGTCGAGACCGGCACGCCGGGGATGGGGGAGATGATGCGGTATCCTGCGGCTTCCTTGGTGATGGGGAAGCGGGAGAGGTCGCCCTTCCAGTACTCGTTCGACATCACCGCGAGGGTGGCGGGCCCCTCCATCTCGATCCCCGCGGCACGGCGCGTGCCGCTGCCGGCGCCATCCGCCGCGATGACGTACTTGGCCCGGTACCAGCTCTCCTCCCCGCCGCCGGTCGGGCGGGTGCGCACGGTCACGCCGTCGGCGCTCTCCTCGAAGCCGAGGCATTCTGTGCTGAACAGCACGCGGGCGTGGCGGGAGTGCTGGATCTCCGCATAGATCTCCTCCTCCACCGCGTCCTGCGCGACGAGGGATTTCCAGGCCGGGGTGAAGCCCTCGTTCGGCTCGGGCCGGGTGCGGCCGATCTCGCGGCCGGCGATGCTCTCGACGAAGACGAACATGTCGGAGCCGTCCTGCAGCCCGCGGTCGCGGATGCGCTGCTCGATCCCCCATTGGCGGAAGATCTCCATGGTGCGGATCCAGCAGCCGCGGGACTTCGGATGGTCGGTGGTGGTGGGGCTGCGCTCGACCACGACGCAGTCGATGCCGAAGCGGTCCATCAGCAGGGCGGTGGCCAGGCCGACAGGCCCCCCGCCCACGATGAAGACCGTGGTGTCCTGGCTGGTCGCCATGGCGTTTCCCTCCGTGTTTTCGCCAGTCTGCCCCCCTTCCGGGCGCGGGGGAACCGCGGAATTGAGACTTGTGGACGCCGCCGGTGGGCGTAACCTTGCCCGATCCAAGAGAGGGAGGCTCCGATGCCCATCGCCCACCGCATGGACCACTTCACCATCAACACCGACAACCTCGAGGCGACGCGCAAGTTCTACGCCGAGCTCGGCCTGACGCCCGGCCCGCGCCCGAACTTCGCCGTCGATGGCATCTGGCTCTACTCCGAGGGCCGGCCGCTGCTGCACGTGATCGAGCGGCAATCCCTGCCGGAGCAGCGCCGCGGCGTGCTGGATCACATGGCGTTCTTCTCCACCGACCTGCAGGGCGCGATCGACTGGGTGAAGTCGAAGAACATGCGCTGCCGCCTGAACCGTGCGCCGGATCCCTTCGGCATCTGGCAGATGTTCTTCTTCGACCCGAACGGCGCCGAGGTGGAGCTGGACTTCGCCGCCTGGGAGCCCGCGCCGCGCGAGTGGCAGGGCAAGAACATGGTGCTCGAGCCCGAGACCGTCGCGGCCTGACCATCTGAGGCGGCGGCGCCGTGGACAAGTTCATGGCGCTGTCTGTCTTCGCGCGCGTGGTGGAGCATGGCGGCTTCACCGCGGCGGCGAACAAGCTCGGCCTCTCGGCCTCCGCCGTGACGAAGACCATCGCGCGACTCGAGGACGAGCTCGGCACGCAGCTTTTCAACCGCACCACGCGCCGCCTGGCGCCGACGGACTACGGCCAGGAATTCTACGAACGCTGCGTCCATATCCTCTCCGACCTCGAGGATGCGGAGGCCAATCTCCGCCGCGGCAGCGCGGTGACGCGGGGGCGGATCCGCGCGGTGGTGCCCTTCTCCTTCGGCCGGGTCACGCTGGTGCCGGAACTGCCGCGTTTCTTTGCGCGCTTCCCGGAAATCCGCCTCGACCTGTCGTTCAATGACGGCGCGACGGACCTGATCGCGGATGGCGTGGATGTCGCGGTGCGCACCGGCGTCTTCAGCGATTCTCGCCTGACCACGCGGCTGCTGACCCGCGGGCCGCAGATCACCTTCGCCGCGCCCTCCTACCTGGAGAAGCATGGGGAGCCGGCGACGCCGCAGGACCTGCGGAAGCACAACTGCATCGTCGGGCGCTTCGGGCCGGAATGGAGCTTCCGCGGCCAGGACGGCACGCCGGTGACGATGCGCGTCAGCGGCAACCTCGTCATCGGCAGCGGCGATGCGCTGCGGGAGGCGGCGGTGGCGGGGGTGGGCATCGCCCAGGGCACCTGGTGGCTGGTGCGCAAGGACCTCGAGACCGGCGCGCTGAAGAGCCTGCTGCCGGACCATATCCTGGAGGGGAACCCGGTCTCGGTGCTCTACCCGCCGCAGCGCCACCTGCCGGCGAAGCTGCGGGCCTTCATCGACTTCCTGGTGGAGATCACGAAGACGGGGTGAGCCTGGCTTAGCCCTCCCCCGCTGGCGGGGGAGGGTTGGGTGGGGGTGGCCTCACCCGACACACCTCACTTCCAGGGAATCACCACCTTGTCGCTCGGCGCCGGCACCTGGAAGGTTTTCAGCTGGAAGGCCAGCAGCGTGTAGTAGCCGACGAGGCCGGTCAGCTCGACCGTGCCCTTCTCGCCCAGCAGAGTCTCAGCCGCCTTGAACTCCGCATCCGGCACCGCGCCGGTGCGCAGCAGGGCGCGGACGAAGGCGACGACGACACGGTCGGCATCGCTGTCGAAGGGAATGGTCGCCGCATCCGTGCCGATGGCCTGGATCACCGCGACGGGGACGCCCTGCTTCTCCGCGATCGGCGCATGGGCGTACCACTCCACATCGGCCTTCCAGTGCTGGCCGACGCAGAGGATGGCCAGCTCGCGCAGCCGCATCGGCACGCTGCACTCGTAGCGGATGAAGACGCCCAACTGCTCGACCCGGCCGCAGAGTTCCGGGCTGCCGAGCAGCGCGAGGAAGGGCCCGCCCACGCCGCCGCGGGCGCCGCCGGCGATGCGGTCCCAGACCGCCTGGCCGGCTGCGTCGAGGCTCTCGCGCGTCCGCGCCGGGAAGCGGCTCACTCCGCGGCCTGCACGGCCGGGGTGGCGAAGGCCGGCATCACGTGCTGCGCGAAGGCGCGCAGCGAGTTCGGCGTCGCCGCCGGATCCGCCAGCAGCACATAGCCGATGCCGCCGGCCTCCAGCTTCTTGAGGCGCGCGATCACCTCGCCCGGCAGGCCGAGCAGCGGCGCGTCGTCCTCCTCGATCGTCTTGGGCCGCTCGCCCTTGGCGAGGTCGCCGATCACGCCGACCACCCGCTTACGGGTGGCGATGGCGGCGGCGCGGTCCTCCTCCGAGTGGAACATCTGCAGCGCGCGGGCGAGGCCGACCATGAGCGGGTTGTAGGCGCGGCCGACGCGCTCGCATTCCTCGCGGAACAGGTTGGCGCGGTCGATCGCCTGCTGCACGGAGGCCAATTGGTCGAGCAGCAGGCAATAGCCCTCGCGCGCCGCACGCTTGATGCTCTCGTCGCTGCCGGCGGCCATCCAGAAGGGCGGGTGCGGGCGGGTCAGCGGCTCCGGCTCGACCAGAATGTTGTCGTAGTGCCAGCGCTTGCCGTGGTGGGTGAAGCGGCCCTCGGTGGTCCAGGCCTTGCGGATGATCTCCATCGCCTCGTCGAAGCGTTCTGACGCTTCCTCGATCGGGATGCAGAAGCCCTCGAACTCGCCCTTGCGGTAGCCCTTGCCGACGCCGAAGTCGAAGCGCCCGCCGGTCAGAAGATCCAGCGTCGCCGCCTGCTCCGCGACCAGCACCGGGTTGTGCCACGGAATCACCACCACGGCGGTGCCGAGGCGGATGCGCTGCGTCTTCGCCGCCAGGTAGGCCAGCAGCGTCATGGACGCGGAGACCTGGCCCTGGCCGGTGAAATGGTGCTCCACCATGAACAGGCTGTGGTAGCCAAGGCGATCGGCTTCGACGATGTAGTCGATGAAGCCCTGATAGCCGTGGCTGTCGCTGACGTCGTTGGTGCTGCGCTTGGTGCGCGCGCCCCCGAACAGACCGAAGCGCATGCGCTGCCTCCCTGGATTCAGGCCAAACCTGCCGCATCCTGCGCCCGGACGGGCCGGATGAAAAGGCCGCAATGGGCATAGCAGTCGTGACGGCTGGTCCGGAATTCCAGTGGCGGGGCCCCTAGGCAGGCCCTCGCGACCCGCGCATGCTGCCGGCCAAGCGCGCCGCTAAAGGCGCAGCCATGGGGTGGGGGAGCGACGGCCAGGGATGGATCCCTTCGTCGAATTGCTGCTGAACGCGGTCGCGGCCGGGGTGCTGCTGGGTGGCTTCTACGCCGCCGTGGCGCTGGGCATCGCACTGGCCTTCGGCCTGCTGGACATCCCGAACCTGGCGCATCCCGCCTTCGTGGTGATGGGCGCCTTCGCGGCCTGGGCGCTGAACACGGAATTCGGCCTCGATCCGATCCTGGCGGGGCTGCTGGTGACGCCCGTCTTCTACCTGCTCGGCGACGTGATCTACCGCGCCTACCACGCCTGCTTCGAAAGCCGGGGCGAGAACGCGCTGCAGGGCCTCGCCTTCTTCTTCGGCGTGCTGTTCATCACGGAGGTCGTGCTGATCCTGGTGGTCGGCGCCGACTACCGCTCCGTCAGCGCCGGCTATATCGGGCCGAACTGGCGGCTCGGCGCCATCGACCTGCCGCTGCGCATGCTGGTGCCCTGCCTGGTGTCGCTGGCGATGATCGGGGCCCTCCATCTGTTTCTGACCAGGACCTTCACGGGGCGGGCGATCCAGGCCGTGTCGCAGGACCGCCTGGCGCTGCAACTGATGGCGATCAGCCCGGTGCGCATCAAGCGCCTTGCCTTCGGTATCTCCATCGCCACCGCCGCCATCGCCGGGTCGCTGCTGATCGTGATCCAGCCGGTGGAGCCGTCCCTGGGGCGGGAGTTCATCGGCCGCGCCTTCGCCGTGGTGGTGCTGGGCGGCATGGGCAGCTTCGCGGGGATGCTGGTCGCGGCCATCGTGCTCGGCATCACGGAGAGCGTGGTGGCGACGCTGTACGACCCGTCCTGGGCGCCGGCCATCGCCTTCGCCTTCCTGCTGCCGACGCTGGCCTTCCGCTCCGGCGGGCTGATGGGGCGCAGCCTGTGAGCAACGCGCGCTTCTGGGCAGCCTCCGCGGCCCTGCTGATCGCGCTCTGGGGGGTGGGGCGGCTGGTGCCGACCTCGGCCGACTACGCCTTCTTCGTCGGCTATGCGGTGGCGCAGTACATCCTGCTGTCCACGGCCTGGAACATCCTGGGCGGCTATGCGGGCTACGTGAATTTCGGCACGGCGGCCTTCCTGGCCTGCGGCGCCTATGTCTCGGTCGCGCTGAACAAGTACGCCGCGCCCTCGCTGCCGGTGCTGATCCTGGCGGGGGGCGTCGCCTCCGGGCTGATCGGCCTCGGCATGGGCGCGCTGACGATGAAGCTGAAGGGGGTGTTCTTCTCGATCGCCACCCTGGCGCTGGCGATCGTGGCGCAGGC
>JAIYAI010000804.1 GCA_027489135.1 Acetobacteraceae bacterium | reverse complement strand
GTCGTCGTCGCGGGCGCCTCGAAGGCGGCCGCGCCGCCCGGAACCACGCCGAGGGCAGCGGAGATGGCCGCGACGGCGAGAAGGCCCCGCACGGTGGTGATCGTCATGGAATTCTCCCTGCCCCGCGGCCGGCGACTCGGCCCGCGAGCACCATGGCCTCTGCTGGAGCGAGCGCCAATCCCCGTATGCAATTTTTACGGGATGTTCGTGCCCGTCCCGTGGCCTCTCCGGCGCGTCGGGCCGCGACGAATGACAGGTTTTGTCACCCATGCAACCGAGGGTGCGCTGCCGCTTCCGGTTGACTCCACGGCGCGCCTCTGGAATCCGTATGGAACAAAGCAGGAACGATGACATTGACAGCCGGAGAGACCGTGGAGCCATGAGCGCGCCCGCGAACAGCGTCCTTTTGCCCGCGTTGCGGGACCGCGTCGCCGCCATCGGCGCGGACGGACGGGCGCGGGCGCTCGAGGCTCCCGGCGGCCCCGCCGTCGCCCCGCTCGGCCATGCCGGCGCCGACCGGGTGCTGGGCGGGGGATTGCGGCGCGGCGCCGTCCACGAGGTGCGGCCCGCCGCGACCGGGGACGCGGCGGCCGCCACCGGTTTCGCGCTCGCCTGCGCCGCCCGCTTCTCGCGGGCCGGCGGCCTGCCGCGCCCCTGGCTGTGGGTGCGGCAGGACCTCGCCGGCCGGGAGACGGGCGAGCCCTACGGTCCGGGTCTCGCCGCCTTCGGCCTCGATCCGGCCGCGCTCATGATCGTGGCCGTCGCCGATGCGCGCGACGTGCTGCGGGCCGCCGAGGAGGGGCTGCGCTGCCGCAGCCTCGGCCTCGTCCTCGTCGAGCCCTGGGGCGACCCGAAGGCGCTCGACCTCACCGCCGCCCGCCGCCTCGCGCTCACCGCCGAAGCCTCCGGCGTGCCGGCGCTGATGCTGCGCACCGGCGCCCATGCCGGCCCGCCCGGCGCCGCCACGCGCTGGAGCGTCGCCGCCGCGCCCAGCCTGCCGCTGCCGTCCCTCGGCCGCCTGCCGGGGCTGGGCCGCCCTGCCTTCGCCGCCGCCCTCGAACGCCTGCGCCAACCGGGCAGCATCGGCGAAGGCGGCTCCTGGACCATGGAGTGGGACCCCGATGAGCACCTCCTGCGAGACCCCGTCGCGCCTGCTCGCCCTCGTGCTGCCGCGGCTGGCGACGGACCGGCTGCACCGGCGCGGCCCCCGTTCCGGCGCGCCGGATGACGCGCCGCTCGTCGTCGTCGGGCGGCGCGGCAGCGCCCTCGTGCTGGCCGCCGTGGACGCCGCGGCGCAGCGGGCCGGCCTCGCCGCCGGCCTGCCGCTCGCCACCGCGCGCGCCATGGTGCCGGCGCTGGCCGTCGCGGAGGAGGATCCCGCCGCCGACGCCGCGCTGATGGACCATGTCGCCGGATGGGCGGAGCGCTACACGCCCTTCGTCGGCATGGACCCGCCGGACGCGCTGCTGCTCGACGTCGGCGGCTCGGCGCACCTCTTCGGCGGGGAGGTCGCCATGCTGGGCGATCTCATCGGCCGCTGCGCCCGCGCCGGCCTGTTCGCCCGCGCCGCCGTCGCCGGGACGAAGGCCGCCGCGCTGGCGCTGGCCCGTTTCGCGCCGGGAGCGGAGCGCGGCGTCGTCGTGCCGCCGCGCGGCGAGGAGACCGCCGTCTCGCCCCTGCCTGTCGCCGCGCTCGGCATCGACCCCGCCATCGCCGCCGCCCTGGTCCGCCTCGGCCTGAAGACGGTCGGCGACCTCGCCGCGCGCCCGCGCGGCCCGCTGGCCGCCCGCTTCGGCACCCTGCTGGTCGACCGGCTCGACCGCGCCCTCGGCCGTGCCGAGGAGCCCATCGCGCCGCGCCGGCCGCTGCCCTCCTGCACGGCCGAGCGTCGTTTCGCCGAGCCGATCGGCCACGCCGACGACGTGCACCGCTCCATCCTCGCGCTCGCCGCCGACCTCGCGGGAATCCTGGAGCGACGCGGCGAAGGCGCGCGGCGGCTGGAGCTCGTCTTCTTCCGCGCCGACGGCGCGGTGCGCCGGCTGCCCGTCGCCACGGGCCGGCCGCTGCGCGATCCCGAGACCGTGCTGCGGCTCTACCGCGAGGTGATCGACAGCCTCGCCGATCCCGTCGATCCAGGCTTCGGCTTCGACGTCCTGCGGCTTTCCGCGCTCGCCACCGAGAGGATGGACGCGGTGCAGACCGGGCTCGACGCGGCGGAGAACGACGTCGACGCGCTGGCCGGCCTGGCCGATCTCGCCGACCGCCTGACCGCACGCTTCGGCCGTCGCCGCGTGCTGGCGCTCGCGCCGCACGACACCCACCTGCCCGAGCGCGCCGCCGTCGCCGTCCCGGCGCAGGGATCGACCCCCGGCGCGGGCTCGCCGCCCGGGCAGGACGGAGCCGGCTGGGCCGACTGGCGCATCCCCGGCGAACCGCCGTCGCGTCCCATCCGCCTCGTCGATCCGCCCGAGCGCATCGAGGCGGTGGCCGAGGTGCCCGACGGCCCGCCCGTCCGCTTCCGCTGGCGACGCGTCGTCCACGCCGTCCACCGCGCCGAGGGGCCGGAGCGCATCGCCCC
>JAIYAI010000639.1 GCA_027489135.1 Acetobacteraceae bacterium | reverse complement strand
GCCGGGGACGGCGCGCATGGCCTCGTCCGCCAGGGCCTCGAGCCTTGCGCGGTTGTCGCGCCGCGTCGCCTCGTCCTGCGCGTGGTGGCGGCGCATGCGGCGCGCGGCGTGGTCATGCGCGTACCACAGCGCGCCGTTCTCCCCGACGACGGCGGCGACCGGCCAGAACCTGGCGATCATGTCGCACCACCCGGCCGGGCGCCCGGTCACCGGCACCACGCGCAGGCCCGCATCCGCAAGCCGCTCCAGCGCCGCATAGGCCGCGCCGGTCAGGCGCCCCTCCGTGGTGAGCGTGTCGTCGATGTCGGTCAGCACCCAGTCGAGCGCGGCGAGGCGATCCGGGGGAGCCTGGGCAAAGGGCTGAGGACTCACGAGGCTGTGGCGCATCCGTCAGAATATGTGGGACATACCATACAGGGCGGCTCAGCCGGATGCCAGCGTCACCGCCACCCCCGCCTGCCCCAGCGCCGCCGCGAGGCCATGGGGCGGCGACGCGTCGGCCACCAGGTCGGTCAGGCCGTCGAGGCCGCAGACCCGCTCCATCCAGGCGCCACCGAACTTCCCGGCATCCACCGCCAGCACGCGCCGCCGCGCCCGGTCCAGCATCGCCCGCTTCACCCAGGCGGCGCGGGAGAGCGCGTCGCAGGGTCCCTCCTCGGTCAGGCCGGAGGCACCGATGACGGCGATGTCGGCATTGAAGCGGCGGAGGAAGGCCTCGGCCTCGGAGCCGTAGACGCCGCGTTCGCCGGCGCTGACCTCGCCCGGGCAGAGCAGCACGCGGATCGCGCCGCCCGGCGCCGCGGCCAGGTCCGTCGCGGCGGGGAGGCTGTTGGTCAGCACCGTCGCCGCGATGCCGCGCGCGGCCAGGGCCCGCGCGACATGCCCGGTGGTGCTGCCGGCATCGAGCATCACCACCGCCCCCGGTTCCACCAGCGCGGCCGCGGCGGCGCCGATGCGGGCGCGTTCCGCCACCGCCTGCCGTTCGCGGGAGGCGAGTTCGGGCTGCAACCCCGTGTGCAGGACGGAGGCCCCGCCATAGGTGCGCCGCACCGCGCCCTGGCGCGTCAGGTCCTCGATGTCGCGGCGTACCGTCTCGGCCGAGACGCCAAAGCCGGCGGCGAGCGCCGAGATGCGCACCGTCGGGTCGGTCGCCAGCGCGGCGAGGATGGCGCGGTGGCGCCGGGCCTTGTCCGGCGCACCCTGGGTCAGGCGCGGCATCTGTGGAACCTACCACAGAAAGCCACAGCGGCGACAGCCCCGGCTGTCATCCGATTGTCATGGATCCGGCCGGCGGCCAGGGTGCATGCGATGACACCCGCAGAAGCCGACCGCGCCACGCGGGATGCCTCCATCACGCTCGGCCTGACCCTGCCGACCGACACCGTGCTCTACCTGCTGCTGCCGCTGCATGCGGCGGCCTTCGGGGTGACGCTGGCGGAGGCGGGGCTGCTGCTGGCGGCGAACCGCCTGGTGCGCATCATCGGCTATGGCTGGGTCGCCCGCAGCTACGAACAGCACGGGCCGCGCCTCGCCTGCCTCGGCGCCGTGGGCGGATCGGTCGCCGCCTCGCTGGGCTACGCGCTGCTGCCGGGGGTGTGGTGGCTGCTGGCGGCGCGGCTGGCCTGGGGCCTGTCCTTCGCGGCGATGAACATCGCCACCCAGGCCCTGGCGACCGCGGATCCCACGGGCGCCGCGCGGCGCAACGGGCGCAGCCGGGCGATCATCGCGGCGGGGCCGATGATCGGGCTGCTCGGCGGCGCGGTGCTGGCGGAATTCGCGGGCCCGCATGTGGTCTTCATCGTGCTCGCTGCGGTGGCGGCGCTCGCCCTGCCCTTCGCCTGGCGCTTGCCCGGCGGGCAGGGCGCGCCGGTGAAGGGCCGGCCGCGCTTCGGCATCCCGGCACGGCTCGACACCTGGTCCTTCGTGCAGGGCTTCGCGCTGGACGGGATCTTCGTGCTCGGCCTCTCGGTGCTGGCGGCGGAGGCGATGCCGCAGGGCGCGGTCCTGGCCGCCGGCGCGGCGCTGGCGCTGCGCTACGCGGCGGAAATGGCCCTGGGTCCGCCCGGCGGACGCCTGGCGGAGCGCTTCGGCGCGCGGCCGATGCTGGTGGTGCTGTCCATCGCCTCCGCCGCGGGCCTTGTGCTGGTGGGATTCGGCGCACTCTGGGTGGGCGCGGTGACGGTGGTGCTGCTGCGCGGCTTGCTGCAGCCGTTGCCGGCGCCGGTCGCGGCGGCAGAGAATCCGGGGCCGGAGCGGGTGCCGGCCCTCGCGCGCCTCGCCACCTGGCGCGACCTTGGCGCCGGGACCGGGCCGCTGGCGGCCGGCGCCCTGCTGCCGGTGCTGCCGACGCCGGTGCTGTACGGTGCGACGGCGCTGGCGCTGGCCGTGGCGGCGCTGGCTGTGGGGATGCGGCGCGGCTGACACGTCAGCCCGGCAGCAGCGCCTCCACGTCCTTGGCGATCGCATCGGGGCTGGTCGACGGGCCGTAGCGCCGCACGACCCTGCCCTGCGCATCGACCAGGAACTTGGTGAAGTTCCACTTGATCCGCTGCGTCCCGAGCAGCCCGGGCGCCGCCGCCTTCAGATGCGCGTAGAGCGGGTGCGTCCCGGGCCCGTTCACCTCGATCTTCGCGAACATCGGGAAGGTCACGTCGTAGGTCGTGCTGCAGAAGGCGCCGATCTCGGCCTCCGTCCCCGGCTCCTGCGCGCCGAACTGGTTGCAGGGGAAGCCGAGCACCGCGAAGCCGCGCGCGGCGAAGCGGCGATGCAGCGCCTCCAGCCCCTTGTATTGCGGGGTGAAGCCGCAGCGGCTGGCGACGTTGACGATCAGCAGCACCTTGCCCGCGAAATCGGAGAGCGGTCGTGGCGTGCGGTCGAGGGCGGCGAGGGCGATGTCGGGCAGCGGCATGCCACGAGGCTGGGCCCTGCCGCGCGATTCGGAAAGGCCGGCGCCGGAATAGGACAGGGCGCGGGGTCGCAGCTTGGCACAGCCATGCTACGCTGGCGCACGGATCGCCGCGGATCGCGGCTGGAGGATACGCCCGATGCGAAGGCTGAACGCATCCCGCCTGCGATCGGCGCCGCCGGTCGCACTGGCGCTGGCCGCCGCGATGGGCCTGGTCGCCGGCGGTGTCCCGACCCCCCGCCTGGCCTGGGCGCAATCCGCCAGCCAGCCCGCCGAGGCCAGGCTCAGCCAGGCGCAGCTCGAGCAGATGCTCGCCCCCATCGCGCTCTACCCCGACGATCTGCTGGCGCAGATGCTGATGGCCGCGACCTATCCGATGGAGATCGTGCAGGCCGCGCGCTGGCTCGCCCGCGACGACAACGCGAAGCTCCAGGGCGACGCGCTGGCCAGCGCGCTGGCGGCGCAGCCCTGGGACCCCAGCGTGAAGTCCCTCGTACCCTTCCCCGACGTGCTCAAGCAGATGAACGAGCAGCTCGAATGGACCCAGGCGCTGGGCGACGCCGTGCTGGCGCAGCAGGAGGACGTGTTCAACGCGGTCCAGGTGCTGCGCGGCCGCGCGCAGGCCGCGGGCAAGCTGGAAAGCGGGCCGCAGCAGGTGGTCAACGTCTCGCAGAACGTCACCGTGGCCGCGCCGGCGCCGGGCGCGCCGCCGCCGGTGGTGGCGCCGCCGCCGCAGATCATCACCATCGCCCCGGCGCAGCCGGACCGGGTCTATGTCCCGGTCTACGATCCGGGTGTGGTCTTCGGGCCCTGGCCCTGGCCGAGCTACCCGCCGGTCTTCTACCCGCCGCCGCCGGCCTGGGGCCTCGGCAACGCGCTGCTGACCGGAATGGCCTTCGCCGGCGGTGCGGCGATCGTCGGCTCGCTCTGGGGCTGGGCGCGGCCGGGCTGGGGACGCGGGAACATCGATATCGATGTGAACCGGGTGAACAACATCAACGTCAACCGCAACCAGATCACCTCGAACCGCTGGCAGCACGACGTCACGCACCGGCACGGCGTGGCCTATGCCAACCAGGACGTGCGCAACCGGTTCCAGGCCGGTGGCGCGGGGGTGGACCGGGCGCAGGCAGCGCGGGACGAGTTCCGCGGGCGCACGGCCGGCGACAGGCCCGGCGGCGGCTTCGGGGACCGGCCCGCGGGCGGACCCGGGGATCGACCCGGTGGCGGCTTCGGGGACCGGCTTCCCGGCGGCCAGGCCGGCGACCGCCCCGGTGGGGGCCTCGCGGATCGAATGCCGGGTGACCGGCCTGGGATCGGCTCGGGCAACCTGCGTCCGGGCGACGGCCCAGGCGGCAATCTTGCGGACCGGCGACCCGGTGACGGCCCCGGCGGCAATCTCGCGGACCGGCGACCCGGGGACGGCCCCGGCGGCAATCTCGCGGACCGGCGACCCGGAGGCGCCCCCGGCGGCAATCTCGCCGACCGGCGACCCGGAGACGGCCCCGGCGGCAGTCTCGCCGACCGGCGGCCCGGAGACGGGAACCGACCAACGACGCTGCCGGCGGGAGGCGGGAACCGGCCGACGACACGTCCGGCGGGTGACCCGAACCGACCCGCCGTCGGGCAGACACCCGGCGGCCGACCCGCCATCGGGCAGACGCCCAGCGGCCGACCCGCCCCGACCACGCGCCCCGCGCCGCAGCCGAACCGGGCGCCACAGGCCCTGCAAGGTATCGGCCAGGGCAGCGACATCCGGGCGGCGCAACAGCGCGGCCAGGCCAGCCGTCAGGCGCCGGTATCCAGGCCCGCGCCAACGCCTGCGCAGCGTCCCGCCATGCAAGGGGGCGGCGGAGGACAGCGGCCCGCGTTGCAAGGGGGCGGCGGCGGACAGCGGGCCGCGATGCAGGGCGGCGGCGGGCAACGACCCGCGGCGCAGGGCGCCCGTGGCGGTCGCGCCGGAGGTGGCGGGCATGGTGGCGGCGGGAGGCTGGGTCGATGAGCCTGATCATGCGCATCGCGCTCGCCTGCGGCCTGGTCATCGGCCTCGCCGCCGCCCCGCCCGCCACCGCGCAATACGCCGCACCCGAGCCCGGCACCGCCCGCACGCCGGTCGCACCGCAGACCTTCCGCTCGCCCGAGGCTGGCTTCGCCGCCCTGGTCGAAGCGGCGAAGGCGCATGACGAGCGCCGCCTGCTCCGCATCCTCGGCGAGGCCGGCCGGCCGCTGCTCCGCTCGGGCGAACCCCAGGCCGACCGCGCCGCGCAGACGCGCCTCGCCGAGGCCTATGCGGTGCGCGCCGAAATCCTTCGGCCCACCCCGGACCGCGCCGAGCTTGTCGTCGGCGCCGACAGCTACCCCTTCCCGATCCCGATGCTCCGCCGCGGCGAGTCCTGGCGCCTCGACGCGGCCCAGGGCCGCCAGGCGCTGATCGACCGGCGCATCGGCCGCAACGAACTCGACACCATCGGCACGCTGCGGGCGATCGTCGCTGCGCAGGAGGAATACACCGCCGGCGCGGGCCGCCAGGGCGGGCTGCGGACCTATGCGCGGCGTCTCTTCTCCACGCCCGGCCAGCGCGACGGGCTGTGGTGGCCGACCGCCGAGGGCGAACCGCCAAGCCCGCTCGGCCCCATGGTCGCGGCGGCGAGCGCCGGCGGCTACACGCGGCGCGGCCCGGGCGAGGCGCCGCGGCCCTATCATGGCTATCTCTTCCGCCTGCTCGAATCGCAGGGCCCCGCGGCGCCGGGCGGCGCCATGGACTACGTGGTGAACGGGAAGCTGATCGGCGGCTTCGCCGTGCTCGCCACCCCGGCGCGCTGGGGCGAGACCGGGATCCAGACCTTCCTTGTCGGCCATGACGGCCGAGTGCTCCAGCGCAACCTGGGGCCGGAGACGGCGCGGATCGCGGCCGGCATCACCGCCTACGATCCCGGCCCGGGCTGGCAGCGCGTGGCGCCGTAGCGCGGGCCGGTTAACCGCCCCGCAAGGCACCCTGCGCTATCCGATGCCGCACCGGGCCCGGTCCCGGAGGAGGCGGCAGGATGGCGCAGCATGGCGGACCCGCAGGGTTCCGCGAACTCATCGGCGTGGCGATGGACCGCGTGCGCGTGGTCGATATCGGCGCCAACCCGAGCGATGCCGAACCGCCCTATGGCGGCATGCTGCGCGCCGGCGCGGCGGAGGTGGTGGGGTTCGAGCCAAATCCCGCCGCGCTCGCGGTGCTCGAGGCGAGGCGCGGCCCGCAGGAACGCTACTTCCCGCACGCCGTCGGCGACGGGGCGCGCCACACGCTGCACATCTGCCAGGCGCCGGGCATGACCAGCCTGCTGCCACCCGATCCCGCGGTGCTCGCCCTGTTCCACGGCTTCCCGGACTGGGGCCGGGTGCTGGCGACGGAGGCGGTCGAGACCGTCCGCCTCGACGACGTGGCGGAGACGGCGGGGGTGCAGCTTCTGAAGCTCGACATCCAGGGCGCCGAGCTGATGGTGCTGCGCCACGCGACCGCGCGCCTGAAGACCACCCTCGTGATCCAGGCGGAGGTCGAGTTCCTGCCGCTCTACGAGGGACAGCCGCTGTTCAGCGAGGTCGAGCTCTTCCTGCGCGGCCATGGCTTCGTGCTGCATCGGTTCTTCCCGCTGGTCAGCCGCGCCTACCGCCCCGTGCTGGTCAACAACGACCCCTATGCGGGGCTGAGCCAAGTGGTCTGGGCCGACGCCGTCTTCGTGCGCGATCCGCTGCGGCTCGATGCGCTGGCGCCGGCGGAGCTTCTGGCGGGGGCGGCGATCCTGCACGACTGCTACGGCTCGGCCGACCTCGCCTACCGGCTGCTCGCCGCGCATGACGCGCGCGAGGGCGGCGCGCTGGCCGCGCGCTACCTCGCCGCGCACCACGCTGTCCTGCCGCGCGCGGCCTGAGGGGGAACGCCAGCATGACCGACCTTCCCGCCCCGATCACGGGCCTGCGCAGCGTGCTGCACGTCGGCTGCGGCCCCACAGGCCCGGGCTGGCTGCCGGACGCCTTCTTCCCGGACGGGGAATGGCGGGAGATCCGGCTCGACATCGACCCGCTGGTCGCGCCGGACATCGTGGCGTCCATCACCGACATGGCGGCGGTGCCGGATGCGTCGGTGGACGCGGTGTGGTCCTCGCACAACCTCGAGCATCTCTTCGCGCATGAGGTCCCGGCGGCGCTGGCGGAGTTCCGCCGGGTGCTGCGCCCCGGCGGCTTCGCGCTGATCACCGTGCCGGACCTGCAGGCGGTGGCCGCCCGCGTGGCGGAGGATCGGCTGGCCGAGCCCGCCTATCTCTCCCCGGCCGGCCCAGTCTCGCCGCTCGACATGCTGTACGGGCACGGCGCGCAGATCGCCGCGGGCAATCCCTTCATGGCGCACCGCACGGGCTTCACCGCGCGGACGCTGGAGGCTGCGCTGGCCGCCGTGGGCTTCCCGCTGGTGCGGGTGGTGCGCGACGATCGCTATGCCCTCTGGACCACGGCCTACGCGTCCGCGGGCTGACGTCTTCGGGGCCTGCGCCTCGGCGCGCCGCGGCGGTCGGCTGCCCGGCGCGGGCGGCGCGACGCAGCCGCCCCGGATCGTGGTCCTGCGAGCTTGTCGCGACCACAGCGTCGGCCGCCCCTGTCGCGTCCTGCCAAGCACTGGGCTGGCAGGGGCTACGCCTCCGCGGGCTGACGCCGGACCGCTTCCAGGGCCGCCTCCAGCCGGGCCGTGAAGCCGGCGGTGTCGCCGGCGCTGCGGCGCCAGGCCTCCCCCCCCGCCAACACGGCGCGCGCCCGGGCATGCAGCGCGGGATCGCTGCCATGGGCGACGGCGCGGGCGACATAGTCCCCGACCGAGGTGGCGATCCCCTCCGGCAGGCCAACCGCCGTTAGCAGGCTGCCCGCCATGCGGGAGGCGAAGGCGCGGCCCGAGAGCGTGACGATCGGCAGCCCCATGCGCAGCGCGTCCGACGCCACCGTGCCCGCATTGTAGGGAAAGGTGTCGAGGAAGAGGTCGGCCAGCACGAAGCGCGCCAGGTAGTGCGCCGGTTCCGCCCGGGCCCCGAGGATCAGCCGCGCCGGATCGACGCCGCCCGCCGCCAGGCGTGTGCGCAGCGCCGCCTCGCCGGCCGCATTGTCCTCCGCCAGCCACAGCACGGCTTGCGGCAGGCGGCGGAGGATCTCCGCCCAGGCGTCGAAGACGGGCTCCGTGATCTTGTAGAAATTGTTGAAGCAGCAGAGCACGAAGGCGTCGTCCGGCAGCCCCTCCGTCGCGCGGGAGATGGCGGGCAGCGCCGGCATGCGCGCGTCATTGGCCTGGTAGAGGCCGGGCAGCGGCAGCGGCTTCGGCGCGTAGTGCGCGGCTTCCGCGGGCGGCACGACATGCGCGTCGCAGATGAGCCAGTCCAGTTCCGGGACCGGCACCGGCCCGATATAGCCGAGATAGGTCGCCTGCACCGGCGCCGGCTTCCAGCGTAGCGTCTCCAGCCGCGCGCCGCGCGTCAGGCCGTTGAGGTCGATGAGGATGTCGATCTCGTCGTCGCGGATGCGTCGCGCCGCCTGCTCATCCGTCAGCCCGCCGATCGGCACGTGGTGGTCGAGCGCGGCGAGGATGCGCGCCCGCACATCGCTGCCATCCTCGGGCGAGGAGCAGTAGCCGAATATCTCGAAGCGCTCGCGGTCGTGGCATTCCAGCACCTCGCCGATCAGGAAGCCCATGGCATGGCGGCAGAAGTCGGAGGAGAGGTAGCCGAGACGGATGCGGTCGTGCCGGTAGCCCTGTTCGGGCGCGAGGCGCGCGGGCGCCGGCGGCACCTTCCGCGCGATCCAGGCCTCCCCGATCCGGCGCTGCAGACCGGGGTCGTCGGTAAGTGCGAGCGCACCGAG
Organism: Acetobacteraceae bacterium; assembly: GCA_027489135.1. Classification (GTDB taxonomy): domain Bacteria; phylum Pseudomonadota; class Alphaproteobacteria; order Acetobacterales; family Acetobacteraceae; genus JAIEOP01. The sequence goes on along the minus strand of JAIYAI010000639.1, from coordinate 1,996 downwards.
CGGACCGGATTGCAGGACGAGGTGCTCCGGCGCGAGGCCAGGCAGGCCGCCCGCCGGGTGCAGCGGCCATTGGCAGGCCTTCTGGCGGATATGGCTCCAGTGCTGGATCACGTCGGGCTGGGCGGGATCGGTCAGCAGGCTGGAGAGCAGCGCCGCTTCCGCCGCCGCGTAGTCCTTCCGCCCTTCGAGTAAGCGGCCGCGGTGGTTCAGCAGCGCGGTGCGCGCGGCCTCGGGCTGCAGGGCGGCCTGCCAGGTGGCGAGCGCCTCCTCCCCCCTGCCCTGCGCCTCGAGCGCCAGGCCGAGATTGACCGAGGCCTGGTAGAGATCGGGCTTCAGGACCAGGGCGTTGCGATAGGCGATCTCCGCCTGTGCGCGATCGCCGAGGCCGGCCAGCAGCACGCCGAGGTTGAACCAGGCGGCGCAGGCCTGCGGCATGGCGGGGTTGGCGGCGAGCCAGCCGCGATAGGCGGCGATGGCGGCCGGCGGCGGCAGGGTCTCCGCGATCGGCAGCAGGCGTTCCAGCGGCAGGCCGGACAGGACCGGGTCGGATGCGGCGGCCACGGCATCGAGCGCCATGGCGTCAGCCCCCCGCCAGGCGCGCGAGCAGCCCCGCCGGCAAGGGCGCATAGGCGTCGCGTCGGGCGAGCGCCGCGCGCCAGCGGGAGTCCTGGTCCGCGCGGAAGGAGCCCTCCTCCGCCTCGTGGTCCAGGGCGGCGCCGATCTCCAGCGCCACGTCGAGGCCGGCGAGGTCGGGCACCGGCAGCGCGCCGGCGACGAACTCCGCCCACATGCGCCGGTAGAGGTCCTCGAGCGCGGCGACGAGGCGCGGCGTGTCGTAGAGCAGCGCGGTGGCGCGCCCGGCCAGCAGCCTCTCCCGCAGCGGCGCCAGCGCGGCGCGGTCGCGGCCGAGCGTGATGGCGCGGGCGACATAGCCCTCCGGCGTCGCGCAGATCATCTCCGGCAGGCCCGCGGCCCGGACCAGGCTGGCGCAGACCCGGGCGGCGAAGCCACGGCCCGGCACGGTCAGCACCGGCACGCCCATCCAGAGCGCGTCCGAGGCTGTGGTATGCGCGCCATAGGGCAGGGTATCGAGGAAGAGATCCGCCAGCGGGAAGCGCGCCAGGTGATCCTCGTTGGTGGCGAGCGGCGCAAAGACGAGGCGCGCGGGGTCGACGCCCGCCTCCGCCGCGCGGTCCCTGAGGCGCAGCTCCACCTCCTCGCAGCCCTTGAGCAGCCAGAGCACGCTGCCAGGGACGCCGCGCAGGATCTCCATCCAGCGGGCGAAGACGAAGGGCGTGATCTTCTGCGTGCCGTTGAAGCTGCAGAAGACGGTCGCATCGCCCGGCAGCCCGGCCTCCGCCCGGGTCGGCGCGGGGCGGTCGGCGCCGGTCGGGCGCTGGCGGTCGTTGGGCTGGTAGCAGGGCAGGCGCAGCACGCGTTCGGAATAGAACCGCTCCGCGCCCGGCGGGATGATGACGGGGTCGGCCAGGATGTAGTGGTGGAAGGGCGTCCCCATGCTGCCCGGATAGCCGAGCCAGTTGACGATGACGGGCGCCGGCCGCCGCGCCAGCAGCTTCGTGCGCGCGCCGCGGGTATGGCCGTTGACGTCGACCAGGATGTCGATGCCGTCCGCCAGCATCAGCGCCAGCGCCGCCTCGTCGTCGAGCGGCGTGATGTCGCGCCAATGCTCGACGCCGGCGCGGATGCGGGCCTTGATCGGATCCTCCTGTGGGATGCCGCAGTAGTAGGCGAAGACCTCGATCGTGCTGCGGTCGTGCAGCCCGAACATCTCGGCCATCAGGTGGCCGATGGCGTGCGCCCGCAGGTCGGAGGAGAGGTAGCCGATCCGCAGCCGCCGCCCCGGCACTTGGCCGATGCGCCCGGCGAAGTCGGCGGTGGTGCGGAAGGAGGCCGGCGCCGGAACCTCCGCCCGGCTGTAGGCGACGGCACAGGCAAGCTGCAGCAGCGGGTCGTCCGTGTAGTTGGCCAGGCTGAG
>JAIYAI010000823.1 GCA_027489135.1 Acetobacteraceae bacterium | reverse complement strand
GCTGCCGGGCGGGCCGCCGAAAATGTGCTCGCCATGGTCGTAGAAGATCTCGGAGCAGGGACCGCAGGGGCCGGTATCGCCCATGCGCCAGAAATTGTCGGAGGTCGGGATGCGGATGATCCGGCTCTCGGGCAGGCCGGCGACCTTCTTCCAGATCGCGGGGGCCTCCTCGTCCTCGGAGAACACCGTGACAAGCAGGCGGTCCTTCGGGATGCCGAAGTCGCGGGTCAGCAATTCCCAGGCGAAGGGGATGGCGTTCTCCTTGAAGTAGTCGCCGAAGGAGAAGTTGCCCAGCATCTCGAAGAAGGTGTGGTGGCGGGCGGTGTAGCCGACGTTGTCGAGGTCGTTGTGCTTGCCGCCGGCGCGGACGCATTTCTGCGCCGTCGTGGCGCGGACATAGGGGCGCTTTTCCTGCCCGGTGAAGACGTTCTTGAACTGCACCATGCCGCTGTTGGCGAACATCAGCGTCGGGTCGTTGCGCGGGACCAGGGGCGAGCTTTCGACCACGGTATGGCCATTGCGCGCGAAGAATCCGGTGAAGGTGGCGCGGATGTCGTTGGAGGAGGAATGCGCCATGGGGCGGGGGCTCGCTGCTGGGCTTGGGGCGCGCGCCGGCATGGGGCCCGGCGCAGGCTGTTGAATTCCGCGGGTTTCCTAGCGCCTGGGGCGGGACCAGTCGAGGGTCGGCAGCGATGTCGGCCCCTGGACGCACGACGGGGGCGGTGGCCGGCGCCACCGCCCCCGTATCACGTTCCGGTCGGGTGGATTACTCGGCCGCGGCCACGTCCTCGTCCGCGTCCGCCTCCCCGGCGACCAGCATCGAGTTCGCCACGATGCCGGCCTGGGCCCGCACCCGCTGCTCGATCGAGGCCGCGAGCTCGGGGTTGTCGCGCAGGAAGTTCTTCGAATTCTCCCGGCCCTGGCCGATGCGCTGGCCATCGCAGCTGAACCAGGCGCCCGACTTCTCGACGATGTTCGCCTTGACGCCGAGGTCGATCAGCTCGCCGAGCTTCGAGATGCCCTCGCCATACATGATGTCGAAATCCACCTGGCGGAACGGCGGCGCCATCTTGTTCTTCACCACCTTCACCCGGGTCTGGTTGCCGACCGTGGTGTCGCGGTCCTTGATCGACCCGATGCGGCGGATGTCGAGCCGGACGGAGGCGTAGAACTTCAGCGCGTTGCCGCCCGTGGTGGTCTCCGGGCTGCCGAACATGACGCCGATCTTCAGGCGGATCTGGTTGAGGAAGACCAGCAGCGTGTTGGAGCGGGAGACGGTGCCGGTCAGCTTGCGCAGCGCCTGGGACATCAGGCGGGCATGCAGGCCGACATGGGAATCGCCCATCTCGCCCTCGAGCTCCGCCCGCGGCACCAGCGCCGCGACGCTGTCCACCACCAGCACGTCGATCGCGCCGGAGCGCACCAGCGTGTCGCAGATCTCGAGCGCCTGCTCGCCGGCATCGGGCTGGCTGATCAGCACGTTGTCGACATCGACGCCGAGCTTCTTGGCATAGCCCGGGTCGAGCGCGTGCTCGGCGTCGATGAAGGCGCAGGTGCCGCCCTTCTTCTGCGCCTCGGCGATCACGTGCAGCGCCAGCGTCGTCTTGCCCGAGCTTTCCGGCCCGTAGATCTCGACGATGCGGCCCTTCGGCAGCCCGCCGATGCCGAGCGCGATGTCGAGGCCGAGCGAGCCGGAGGAGATCGCCTCGATCTCCCCGTCCTGCGCCTGCCGGGCGCCCAGCCGCATGATCGAGCCCTTGCCGAAGGCCCGCTCGATCTGGCTGAGCGCCGCATCCAGCGCCTTGTTCTTGTCCATCCTGATGACCTCTGCCATGTCGCCCCGCCTGGCCCGAGGGCCGGTTGCCTTCGCTTCTCGACCGGCGGCGCGAGTCCCGGCAACTGGTTCCGGCGATCGCGGCGGGCGATTGAGCGGTTTCGATATCGCAACACTTGCACATTCCGCGACTCGGGGAAAGATTTCGTTTTCGAAATCGAAAGCCGGCCGCAGCGCCCCCGGGATATGCCCCAGGCGCAGGGGAAAGACAAGAACATTTAGTAAACATCTGATGCGACGCGCCGCCTGTCAGCCAGCGTCGAGCAGCCCCGCCACCTGCGCCACGAGGTCGGCCGGGGCGAAGGGCTTCGCCAGGAAGGCGATGCCCGCCCCGGCAAGATCCTCCCCCAGCACCGATTCGGCATAGCCCGACAGCAGCAGCACCGGCAGCCCGGGCCAGCGCGCCCGAAGCCGCCGCGCCAGGGCAAGCCCGTCGATCCCCGGCATGGCGACGTCGCTGACCAGCGCCAGCGGCGCCGCCGCCTCCGCCTCCATCATCTCCAGCGCCGTCTCGGCGCAGTCGGCGACCTGCACGGCATAGCCGGCGCGCTCCAGCAGCCGGGCGGAGAGACGACGCAGCGCGGGCTCGTCATCCACCAGCAGCAGCGGCCGGTCGGCGGGCGGCGCCGTCGGTGCCGGTTGCGGCACAGGGGCGGCCTCGGGCGCCGGCATCTCCGCCCGCGGCAGGTGGATGCGGAAGCAGGTCCCCTGCCCCGGCACGCTCAGCACGGTCACGTGCCCGCCGGACTGCGCCACGATCCCCTGCACGGTGGCGAGGCCGAGCCCCGTGCCGCCGCGCTCCGGCCGCGTCGTGAAGAAGGGCTCGAAGAGCCGAGGCAGCACCTCGGGCGGGATGCCGCACCCGGTATCGGCGACCTCCAGCACCGCGTAGCGTCCGGGCGGCAGCGCCTCCGGCCCCTCGCCCTCCTGCCGCAGCACGACGGCGCGGGAGAGGGCGATGCGCAGCCGCCCGCCTTCCGCCATCGCCTCCTTCGCGTTCGCCGCGAGGTTCAGCACCACCTGGTCGAGTTGCGCGGGATCGACGCGCACCGGCGCCGCCTCCACCTCCAGCGCGAGCTCCACGGCGATGCGCCGGCCCATCAGGCGGCGCAGCAGCGGCGCCGCATCCTCGAGCGCGCGGCGGAGATCGATGACGCGGGGCTCCAGTCGCTGCTGCCGGGCAAAGGCGAGAACCTGCCGCACCAGCGCCGCGCCGCGCTGCGCCGCGTCCTCGATCTGCGTGATCTCGGCCGCCGCGCCGGGGGTCAGCCCGGCTTCCCGCGCCGCGGCGGCCGCCCCGAGGATGGCGGCGAGCAGGTTGTTGAAGTCATGCGCGATCCCGCCGGCAAGCCGCCCCACCGTCTCCAGCCGGGCCGAGGCCGCGAGGCGCTGCGCCGCGCGCCGCTGCTCCGTCCGATCGGTCACGCCGAGCAGCCGCAGCGCCGGAGCGTCCGGCGCACCGGTCGAGACCGGCCGCGCCGTGAGCGCTCATTCGGCATCGGGGGCGGCCGCCGGATCGGCCGGCGCGGCATGGAAGGGGGCGATGCCGCCGGCGCGCAGATGCTCGAGCAGCGCCTCCCGCGCCGCCGGCGCCACCAGACGCTCCACCGGCAGCCCCGGCGCCAGCACGACACCAGGCCCCGCCATCCGCCCCAGCGCGGCATTGGCCAGCACCACCCGCCCCTGGTCGTCGAGCAGCGCGAGTCCCTCCGCTGCTGCCTCGAAGAGCAGGCGGAAGGCGCCGGCGATGGGCGGTGCCGCGGCGCGGCCGGCAGGGCGAATGAGGCGGGCGAGGCGATGCTCAGCCATGCGCGCCCCCGGCGGCCCGGCCCTGCAGGCGCCAGACATGGGCGAGGATCCCGGCCACCGCCTGCCAGTGCTCCGGCGGGATCTCGGTCTCCGGCTCGAGCCGCCAGAGTGCGCGGGCGAGCGGGGGGTTCTGCACGATCGGCACGCCATGCTCCTCCGCCGCGGCCCGGATGCGGGCCGCCATCGCGTCCACCCCCTTGGCGACCAGGCGTGGCGCCGCGGCCTCGCCCTGCCGGTACGACAGCGCAACAGCATAATGGGTCGGATTCGTAATGACCACCGCCGCCTTCGGTACCTCGGTCAGCATGCGGCGGCGCGCCCGGGTTTCCGCGATGCGGCGGCGCCGCGCCTTGAGCATCGGGTCGCCCTCGGACTCGCGGAGTTCCTCGCGGATCTCCTCCCGGCTCATCCGCATCTGCCGGAGGAAGCGGAACCGGGTGAAGGTGAGGTCGGCCAGCGCCAGCACACCGAAGGCGAGCAGCGTGGCACGCATCAGGTCCCAGCCGCCGTCGAGCGCCCGCTGCAGCAGCAGCGCGGGCGAGAGCGCCAGCGCCGCCGCCAGCACCTGCGGCTCTGTCGCCGCCCAGAGCGCCGCGCCCACCGCAGCCAGCTTGAGCAGGGTGCGCAGCAGTTCGATCCAGGCCTCGGCGCCGAGCAGGCGCTTCAGGCCTGCCCAGGGGTTGAGGCGCCCGGCCTCGACCTTGAAACCCTGCTGCGGCCAGCCCGTCTGCGCCAGCGTCGCGGCCACGGCGCCGAGCGCGACCGCCAGCAGCACCGGCGCCGTCACCAGCGCCGCAGCCCACAGCAGCGCCGCGGCGGGGCCGCTGCCCGGCGCCTCCAGCACCGCGCGCATGGCCCGCAGCATCGCCATCCCGAGGCCGGGCAGGACCAGCAGGCAGGCGACCGCCGCGGCGGCCAGGGTGGCGAAGCCCACCACCTCCCGCGACAGCGGGACCTGCCCCTCCTCCCGCGCCTTCTCGAGCCTGCGGGGTGTCGGGGCTTCCGTCCGGTCCTCGGCGTCCTTGCCGTTCTCGCCGGCCATCAGCGCAGCCCGGGCAGCGCCGCGAACGCGGCCCGCGCGGCTTCCCCCCACGCCTCCAGCAGCACCGGCAGCAGCAATGCCAGCAGCAGGATCCCGGCCAGGATCTGCGCCGGCGCGGCCAGGATGAAGACCTGCACCTGCGGCGCCACCCGCGCGAGCAGCGCCAGCCCGAGATTGCCGAGCACCGCAAGCAGCACGAAGGGCCCGGCGAGCCGCAGCGCAAGATCGAG
>JAIYAI010000632.1 GCA_027489135.1 Acetobacteraceae bacterium | reverse complement strand
GGTCTGGAACAGAAGCACCAGGGGTTGCTGGCAGGTGCGCACCTGCGGAGCTTACGCCTGAGGTCGCGGTCCCGCCAATGCGCGGGCAGCCGGGCGAGGAAGCGCGCGGGCCAAAGCGGGTCCGCCGCCAGCCCCTCCCGCGCCGCGCGGAAGGCGTCCGCGATGTTCCCCTGCCGCGCCGCGGCCAGGGTGGCATAGCCCGTCGCCCAGGCATGCCAGCGGCGATAGGCGCCGCGGGCCGCAGACCCCGGCGACTGTTCCGCCAGGCGCGTGCGCGCCACCGTCATGTTGTGCCGGCCGAGCTTCGCCCGGGTATCGCCCGCGGCGAAGGTCAGCGACCCCGCATGGGCGCGGTAGCGGATGGTCACGTCCGGGATCACCACGCAGCGCGGCGCCGCCAGCGCCATCCGCATCCACCAGTCCTTGTCGGCGGCCAGCGGGAAGCGGATGTCGAAGCCGCCCACGCGCTCCAGCAGGCTGCGCCTGTAGAAGCCGGCATTCATCACCGTGACGTTGCCGATGACATTGGCCTCGGCGGGCGCCACGGCACGGCTGCCACGCAGCAGGCGCTGTGGCGCCTCCACCCCATCCTGCACGGCGAAGAACTCGGCGGCGCCGATCACCATCTCCACCGCCGGGTCGGCGAGGGCGGCGGCCGCGGCGGCGAAGGCTCCGGGGGCGTAGAGGTCGTCGCTGTTCAGCAGGCCGACGACGTCGCCCGTCACGCGCGCCAGGCCCTTGTTGATCGCGTCGTAGAGGTTGCGGTCGCGCTCCCGCACCACGGTCAGGTGCGGGAAGCCGGCGAGGATCTCCGGCGTCGCATCGGTGGAGCAGCCATCAACGACGATATGCTCCACCGCCGGCCAACCCTGCGCCGTCACGCTGCGGATCGCGTCGCCGATGGTCGCTTCGCGGTTGAGGCAGGGTGTGACGATCGAGACGCGCAGCGTCATGCCGGCCGCGCCCCGCGCAGCAGCGCGCGCATCCGCCGCACCGCGCCGCCGAGCAGCACGCCCTCCACCGCATCGGCAAGGCGCGGCGAGAGTCTGTCGAGCGAGGAGACAAGGCCGAGCGCGATACGGGCCGGGCGCGCGGTGGCGCGGCGGGCGCCATCGGCGGCGCGGGCCGCGTCGATGGCAGCAACGAAGCGGGCGGCGGCGGCATCGCCCGCGCGGGTGCGCACCAGCGCCGTCCAGGCGCCGAGGTCGAACGCGGCGGGGCGGCAGGCGAGCACGGACTCGGTCTCCAGGATCGGGATGCCGGCTTCCTCGGCGCGCAGCAGGAGGTCGAGCAGCGCAGCATCGGTCACGGGCGCCGCGGCGCCGAGGCGGTCCAGCACCGAGGGCGGGATCGTCGTGGCCGCCAGGCTCGGCATGCCGAGCGGCCCCTCCGGCACGACCTCCCCGTCCAGGAGGCGCTGCCAGGCGGCGCGCGGCGCGGCGGGGCGGACCAGCGTCTCCGTGCCGTCCGCTGTGGCCTGCAGATAATGCCCGACCGTGATGTCCGCCGTCGGGATGGTCTGGCCCACCGCCACCGGGCGGCGCGCCAGGGACGGGATCGGCGTCAGCAGGAAGTCCTCCAGCGCCGGGATGCCGGCGTCCCAGCGCTCCCGCCCGCGCAGCACGCTCTCGCGCGCTGCCGCGCCCAAGGCCCGCGCATCCGAGAGATCGAGCGGCGCCATACGGTCCGACGCATAGAGAAGCCCGTTCCGGCCGTGCGAGATGTACTCGTTCATCGTCGGCGCATCGGGGGCGACGACGCAGAGGCCCGCGCCCATCGCCTCCAGGAAGGACATGCCGATCCCCTCCAGCGGCCGCGAGGCGAAGAAGAGGTTCGCCGCGCCGAGGCCGGCATCGAAGGCCGTGCGATCGGCCGACCAGGTGCTCCGCGTCACGCACCCGACATGCGCCGGCGCCGACCAGTCGGACGGGATCGCGTGCCCCGGATCCGGCGCGTCATGGATCGCCAGGGAGGCCAGGCGCGTGCCCTGCGTCAGCGCGAAGACCCTCTGCGGCGTCACCGCGCGGTGCCGGTACCACAGGAAGCCCCGAAGCGCCGGGTCATCGCAGGCGGCGCTGCGCGGCCCCGCTTCCGGGTAGTACTGCACCTGGTGCAGATGCACGGCGCGGCGCATCACATCCCGCCGCAGCGCCCAGGAGAAGCAGAGGATCTTCGCCGTCCCGAAGCGGTGCCGCCAGCGGAAAGCGCCGCCACGCAGCATCGCGTCGTACATCGGCGCGAAGGTGACGTTGGGGTGCCGCCCGGATAGCAGCGCGAAGGCCTCGTGCAGCTGCCAGACCAGGATGGCGTCGTAGCGCGTCTCGTCGAAGCCCGCGGCCTGGCGGCGAAGATCGGCGGGATCGGCCTCGGCGAAGAAGGTGTCCACCGTGCCGTGGCGCGCGAGCAGGTCGAGGATGAAGCGGCTCGACCCCGTGCGCTGGTGGTAGGCGAGACCGAAGAAGGCGATCCGCACGTCAGGCGGGGCTCAGACCCGGATCTCTGCCTGTTCGAGGAACCAGGCATAGGTCTCCGCCAGCCCGCGATCGAGTGGGATCTTCGGCGCCCAGCCCATGGCCTGCAGCCGGGCGATGTCCATGCGCTTCAGCATGGTGCCGTCAGGCTTCGTGTGGTCCCAGGCGATCTCGCCCTGGTAGCCGGTGATGCGGGCCACGGTCTCGGACAACTCGCGGATCGTCACGTCCGTACCCGTGCCGACATTCAGGTGCTCCGGCGCCGAGTAGTGCTTCAGCAGGAAGACGCAGGCCTCGGCCAGGTCGTCGACATGCAGGAACTCCCGCCGCGGCGTGCCCGTGCCCCAGCAGGTGACGCTCTTCGCGCCGTTCAGCTTCGCCTCGTGGAAGCGGCGGATCAGCGCCGGGATCACATGGCTGCGCTCAGGGTGGAAGTAGTCGTTGGGCCCATACAGGTTGCACGGCATGGCGCTGATGAAGTCGCAGCCATGCTGCTTGCGGTAGGCCTGGCACAGCTTGATGCCGGCGATCTTGGCGATGGCGTACCACTCGTTGGTGGGTTCCAGCGGCCCGGTCAGCAGCGCGTCCTCGGTGATCGGCTGCGGCGCCTCGCGCGGGTAGATGCAGGAGGAACCGAGGAACAGCAGCTTCGCCACGCCCACGCGGTACGCCGCGTGGAT
>JAIYAI010000086.1 GCA_027489135.1 Acetobacteraceae bacterium | reverse complement strand
GCAGGATGGCGTCGGGCTCGCCCTCGGGCGCGGGCGTCCAGTAGCGCAGCGCCTCCAGCATGCGCCGCGTGCGGGCGTCGAAGCTGCGGGCATCGCCGGCGACGCAATGGGTGCCGAGCGTCTCGATCCGCGCGATGCAGATCGGCTCGGCGCGGGCGGCGGGGTCCTCGGCGCTGTGGTCGGTGTGCAGGCCGTGCGGCGCAGGGACGGTGAAGCGGCCATAGGCGTGGTGGCCCTTGCGGTAGCGCGCCGCGGGAACCAGCACGGCCAGCATCGCATCGATGTCGCGGGCAAGCGCGCCGGCATGCGGCGCCATCGGATCCGCATCCTCGGCCTCCGCCGTGACGACGTCGTCGAAGCGGGTCGCGAGGTCGAAGATCGCCCGCCGCGGCTCGTCGCGGAAACGCGCGATCGGCAGCGGCAGGCGGACATGCACGGCGCGGTCCTGGAAGTCGGTCCGCGCGCGCTCCAGCACCGCCCAGGCCTCCGGCGTGAAGTCCAGCGGCTCCAGCACCTCCAGCGAGAGGTCGGCCCAGGCGCGGCGCAGCGGCGTCATGCCGCGATGCTACCGCGCCGTCGACCGGTCAGGAAATCCTGATCCCCCGGTCCTTGATCAGCCTGCCCCATTTCGCGCTGTCCTCCGCCTTGTGGCGCAGGAAGGCGGGGCCGTCCGCGGCGATCGGGATGAAGCCGGCGTTGGTCAGCGTCGCCTTCGTCGCATCCAGGCGGTTCCAGCGCAGCACGGCGTCGCTGATCTTTGCCAGCACCGCGGGCGGCACCCCCGCCGGGGCCTGCATCGCCCAGTAGGTCGCGCTCTCGAAGCCCGGGACGCCGGCTTCCTCGATGGTCGGGATGTCGGGGAAGAGCGGGTGCCGCGTGCGGCTGGTGACCGCCAGCGGGCGGATGGCGCCGCCCGGGGCATGCGCGCGGACGAAGGCGGCTTCCATGAAGTTCACCTGCGCCTCCCCGGCCAGCATGGCCTGGGTCGCCGGCGCGCCGCCCCGGTATGGCACATGCAGCATCTGCGTGCCGGTGAGCGACATGAAGAGTTCCGTCGCGAGATGGCTGGTGAAGCCGATGCCGGCCGTGGCGTAGGCGAGCCCGTCGGGCTTCGACTTTGCCAGCGCGATCAGGTCTGCGACGCTGGTCACCGGCACGCTGCGATGGACGACGATGAAGCTCGGCGCCATCGCCATCAGCGCGATGGGGGCGAAGGCGGCGTCGTTGTCATAGGGCATCGCGTAGAGATGCGGCGCGATGGTGTAGGTGCTGTTGCTCACGATGGTGAGCGTGTGGCCATCGGGGCGGGACCGCGCGACGGCATCCATCCCGATCGTCCCGCCGGCGCCGGGCTTGTAGTCCATCACCACGGGCTGGCCCCATTCGGCGGTCAGGAACTGGCCAAGCGGCCGGCCCATCACATCCGCGGGACCGCCGGGTGCCACGGGGCAGAGGAAGGTGATGGGGCGGCTGGGGTAGGGCTCCTGCGCGCGGGCGAGGCCTGGCAGCAGCAGCGGCGCGGATAGCAGGGCGCGGCGGGGGAGGGACATGCGTTCGGGCTCCGGCACGGTGGTCGTGGCGGCGCGTGGGCCCGGCATCTCCCTCTTGCCCCTGTGCTATCCCGCCGCGGCGGTCGCGTCCACCAGCAGGATCTGGCCGAGCGCGTTGATGCTGGCGGTGAAGCCCCGCGGCACGACGGTGGTGGTCTCGTCCTCCACGATCAGCGCGGGGCCCGGAAAGCGCATGCCGGGCGACAGCGCGGTGCGCTCGTAGAGCGCCGCCGCCTCCCGCACGCCCGTCGCGGGGTCGAGCAGGCTGCGCGACCCGGCCGGCGCCGCGGCCGGCACGGCGGCGGGCGCCGTGCTGGGCTGGGGGAGCGGCCGGTGCGTCGCCAGGGAGAGAGTCCAGGTCAGCGCTTCCACCTCCAGCCGCGGGATGGTGCGGCCGAAGAGGCCCGAATAGGCGGCATCGAAGCGCGCGCGGAGATCGGCGGCGTCGAAGGCGCCGAGGGCGAGCGAGACCGGAATCTCATGCCCCTGGCCGCGATAGCGCATGAAGGCCTGCCGGGTCTCGACCAGCGTCTCGGTCGGCGCGGCGGGGCGCACCACCGCCTCCGCCTCTGCGCGCATGGCGGCGAAGAGATCGCCGAGCAGCGCGGTGTCCAGCGCATCGAGGCGCATGGGCCGCGTGCGCACCACCTCATAGGCGATCGGCGCCCGCAGGAAGCCATGGGCGGAGCCAACGCCGGCGCCGAGCGGCACCACCACCCGGTGCATGCCGAGCTTGCGCGCGAGCCGGGCCGCATGCAGCGGCGCCGCGCCGCCGAAGGCGATCAGCGTGCGGTCGGCGGTGTCCTTGCCGTTCTCCACCGCATGCACGCGGGCGGCGCTGGCCATGGTCTCGTCGACGATCTCCGCGACGCCGGCCGCGGCACCCGCGGCATCGAGGCCGAGTGGCGTGCCCAGCGCCGCGAGCGCAGCCTCGGCGCGCTCGATGTCGAGCGGAATGGTGCCGCCGGCGAAGCGCGCGGGGTCGAGCCGTCCCATCGCCGCATCGGCATCCGTCACGGTGGGGTGCGTGCCGCCGCGGCCATAGCAGGCCGGGCCCGGCACGCTGCCGGCGCTGTCCGGCCCCACCTGGATGCGGCCGAGTTCGTCCGCGCGGGCGATGGAACCACCACCGGCGCCGATCTCGACCAGCTCGATGACGGGGATGCGCACCGGCAGGCCGCTGCCCTGGATGAAGCGATAGGCGCGCGCCACCTCGAACTGGCGGGAGCGCTGCAGTTCCAGGTCGTCGAGCAGGGTCAGCTTCGCCGTGGTGCCGCCCATGTCGAAGGCGACGGCGCGATCGAGGCCGTTCTCGGCGGCGATGTGCTGCGCCAGGATGGCGCCGCCGGCGGGGCCGCTTTCCACCAGGCGGACGGGGAAGCGCCGCGCCGTCTCCACCGTGGTGACGCCGCCGGAGGACATCATCAGCAGCAGGGGCCCCGGGATGCCGATGCCGCGCAGCCCGGCTTCCAGCCCGCCGAGATAGCGGTCCATCAGCGGGCGGACATAGGCATTGGCGATGGTGGTGGAGGCGCGTTCGTATTCGCGGATTTCGGGCGCCACCTCGCAGGAGAGGGAGAGGGCGACGCCGGGCAGTTCCTCGGCGAGGATCGCGCCGGCGCGGCGCTCATGCGCCTCGTTGGTGAAGCTGTGCAGGAAGCACACCGCCAGCGACTGGATGCCGGCCGCGCGCAACTCCGACGCGATGCCGCGCAGCGCCGCCTCGTCCAGCGGCAGCAGCACCGCGCCATCCGCGGCGACGCGCTCCGGCACGCCGAGGCGGAGGTTGCGCGGCACCAGCGGCTCCGGCCGCTCCATCAGGATGTCGTACTGGTCGAAGCGGTGTTCCCAGGCGATCTCGACGGAATCGCGGAAGCCGGCGGTCGTCACCAGCGCCGTCTTTGCGCCCTTGCGCTCGATCAGCGCATTGGTCGCCAAGGTCGTGCCATGCACCACAAGCCCGACGTCACCCGCGGGAACGCCCGCCTCCGCCAGGATGCGCCGTGCGCCCTCCAGCACCGCATCCTCGGGCGCGGCGGGGGTGGTGAGCAGCTTGGTGGACCAGGTGCGGGGCGGCGTCTCCAGCACGAGGTCGGTGAAGGTGCCGCCGATATCGACGGCCAGTCTCGCGGTGCTCAATCGCTGTCCACCCGGATGTTGCCGTCGCGGACGACCTTGGCCCAGGTCTCCGAATCACGGCGCAGGAAGGCGAGGTAGTCGGCGACCGGCATGGTCGCCGGATGCAGCCCGGCCTCGTCGAAGCGCTTCGCCGTGGCGGGATCCGCCATGACGCGCCGCACGCGGTCGGAGAGGAAGGCGACGATCTCCGCCGGCGTGCCCGGCGGCGCGGCCAGGCCGTACCAGTTCTCGGCCTCGTAGCCTGGCACGGCTTCGGCGGCGGCGGGCGTGTTCGGCAGCAGCGGCCAGCGTTCCGGGCTCGTTACAGCCATGGCCCGCGCGCTGCCGGCGTTGATCAGCGTCAGCGTCGCGGGATCGCCGAAATAGGCGTCCACCACCTTGGCCGCGAGGTCGTTCAGCGCCGGCCCCGTGCCGCGATAGGGCACGTGCACCATGGTCAGCCCCGACATCTGCATAAACAATTCGCCGGCGAGATGCTGGCTGGTGCCGATGCCGCCCGATGCCCAGCGGATCTCCTGCCGGCGCCCCAGCGCCATGAACTCCGCCAGTGTCGTCGCCGGCAGGTCGGTGCGCACGGCGATGATGAAGGGCATGCGCACGAGGCGCGTGACCTGCGCCAGCGCGAAGGGATCATAGGGCAGGCGCCTCAGATGCGGCCCCGCCGTCGTCGTGCCGGCGCCGGTCAGCGAGAGCGTGTAGCCATCCGGCGCGCTCCGGCTCATCGCCTCCACGCCGATGACGCCGCCGGCGCCGCCGCGGTTCTCCACGATGACGGGCTGGCCGAGATCGCGCGACAGCGGCTCCGCGAGCAGCCGCGCTGTCAGGTCCACGCCGCCGCCGGGCGGGAAGGGCGCGATCAGCCGGATCGGGCGATTGGGATAGGGACCGGTCTGCGCACGCGCCACCGCCGGCAGCAACGCGGCCGCGGCGAGGAGCGCGCGTCGGCGCGGATGGGGCAGCAGCATGCGCGCAGGGTAACACCCCGGGCGCGATGCGAAAGCCCGGGCGGTTGCCCCAACGCGATGCATGCCGTGCCATCGCGGCGGGCATTCCACGGATGATCGCGCGATTTGTGGGCTGGCGCGCCACGCCTGCCGTGACATCCTGCGTGGGACGCCTTCCGGAGATCGCCATGCTTCGCTCCCTCCTCCGCCGCCTGGCCGTGCTGGCCGCGGCCGTGCCGGCCGTGGCGCTGGCCCAGGCGCCTGCGATCGCGCCGCCCTCGCCGCCGCTGCCCGCCGGCCCGCCGATCAACGTCGTGGCGATCACCCAGCCCAACCCGGTGAACACGCAGTTCACCCTGGTGGACGTGCCCTATCTCCGCGACATGCCGGGCCGCACCGGGGGCCGCATCAACGTCACCCTGGCCAGCCATGCGGAGCGGAACCTCAGCGGCTCCGAGATCGTGCGCCTGGTGCGCAGCGGCCAGGCGGAGATCGGCGCGGGCACGCTGACGACGCTCTCGGGCGACGTGCCGATCCTCGACGGCGTGGACCTCTCCGGCCTCGCGCCCGAGATCGGCAAGGCGCGGCAGATCGCCGAAGCCATCCTGCCCGTCGCCAACCGCGACCTCGAGCGCTTCGGCGTGCGGCTGGTGGTGATGTATCCCTTCCCCGCGCAGGTGCTGTTCTGCCGCCAGCCCTTCGCGCGCCTCGAAGATCTGCGGGGCCGCAAGATCCGCACCTTCGGCCAGTCCCTGGTGGACCTGACGACGGCGCTCGGCGCGCAGCCCGTCTCCATTGGATTTCCGGAAGTCTATTCGGCCCTGGAACGCGGCGTGGTCGATTGCGCCGTGACCGGCACGGGCAGCGGCGCCTCGGCGCGCTGGCCGGAGGTTTCCTCCTACATCTCGAACCTGCCGCTCTCCTGGGCCGTCGCGGGCTACATGGTGAACCTGCAGTGGTGGAACCGACTAGACCCGCCGGTGCGCGCCTATTTCGAGCAGACCTTCCGCGAGATGACAGAGAAGCTGTGGGATCTGGGTGACGTCGGCACGCGCGACGGCATCGACTGCAATCTCGGCCTCCGCGACAAGTGCCGGCTGAACCAGCTTGCCGCGCGGCCGATGACGGAGGTGCTGAGCACGCCGGCCGAGGCCGCCCGCATCCGCGAGATCTTCCAGACCGTGGTGCTGCCGGGTTGGGTCAAGCGCTGCGGCGCCCGCTGCGGCGAGGTCTACAACCAGGTGATCGCGCCGATCAGCGGCGTCCGCTACACCCCGTGACCGACCCCTTGCCCGTGCCGCTGCGGGCGGCGCGGGCGCTGCGGATCGGCGTCTCGGCCCTGGCCGCGGCGATGGCCTGGGCCGCGGGCTGGAACTACGTCGCCTGCGCGCTGTTCATCACCGCGGACGTGCTGGGGCGGAATCTGCTCGGCGTATCCTCCGCCGCGACGGTCGAGATCACCGGCTACATGCTGGCGATCGGCATCGCCTGGGGGCTGGCGCATACCCTGGCGAAGCGGGCGCATATCCGCGTCGATGTCTGGGTGAACCGGCTGCCGCTGAAGCTGCGGGCGGTGCTGCACCTCTTCGCGCTGCTGGCGCTGGGCGCCTTCGGCGGCTTCTGCGCCTGGGCGGCCTGGTCCCTGGTGGATGAGAGCCTGCTCTTCGGCGCGGTCGACAACAGCGCGCTGCGCGTGCCGCTGGCGCTGCCGCAGGGGCTGTGGTTCGCCGGCATCGCCGCCTTCTGCGTGATGATCGCGGTGCTGGCGCTGGAAGCCTTCCTCTCCATCCTGCTCGGCCGCGGCGCGGAACTGGACCGCCTGCTGGGCTCGCGCACGCTGGAGGACGAGACGGAGGAGGCGCTGGAGGCCGTCGCCATGGCGCGCCGCGCGCCATGATCGCCGTCATCGTCCTCCTCGTCCTGCTCGGCATCGCCATTGCCACTGCCGCCACCGGCGGGCCCGCCGTGCCGATCACCGAGATCCTGGCGCTGACCGGCGTGTTCCTGCTGTTCTTCGGCGCCGGCGTGTACGTGGCGGCGGTGCTCGGCATTCTCGGCATCCTGGTCGGGCTCACCTTCTCCGACCGGCCCTGGTGGGCCTTCGCGGGGCAGACGCTGTGGGGGCCGTCGTCGAACTTCGTGCTCGTCGCGGTGCCGCTGTTCCTGCTGATGGGGGAGATCCTGCTGCGGGCCGGCCTATCGGACCGGCTGTATCGCGCGCTGAACATCTGGTTGAACCGGCTGCCGGGCGGGCTGCTGCACACCAACATCGCCTCCTGCGCCGTCTTCTCCGCCATCAGCGGG
>JAIYAI010000728.1 GCA_027489135.1 Acetobacteraceae bacterium | reverse complement strand
CGCCCTGGCCGAGCATGAGGTTCAGCACCTCGATCGTCGTCGCGTCGGTCAGCGGGGTCAGGCCGGCGGGACGCAGTTCCACCTGGCCGAAGACGAGGCCGGACTGGAAGCGCCCGGTCTCGCCGTGGATCGGCTTGGCAAGGCCGAAGTCCAGCGGGCCCGCGAGGCCGAAGCCAATGACCTGGGCCGCCCGGACGCGCCCGGTGAGGTTCTGCTGGCTGGAGTCGCCATAGAGGCTGAGCATGTCGACCTGCCGCGATTCCGCCGGCTGCACCGCGACGGGGCGCAGGAAAGCGTCGTTCTCCCCGGCCAGCTTCACCGCATCCGGCAGCGCCCGGGATGCGCCGGTGACGCCGCCCTCGACCTGCAGCGGGCCCTGCAGGGCGGCCAGCAGGTGGGTCTGAGCCGGCCAGATCTTCACGCCCTCGCGCACCGGCGGCAGGGTGAAATAGGGGTCGGCGCGCAGGACCACCTTCTGCGGCACATACCAGTCGCCGGTCGAGAAGAAGGCCGCCGCCGCGATGCGTGTGACCGTGAGAGTCGCGTTGCCGTTGCTCAGCCAGCCCGGCAAGCCGACGGCGAGGGTGAACTGGATGACGTTGTCCTGCGTCTCGTTGGCGCCGCGGATCAGGCCGATCTTCAGGTCGACGAACTGGTCGCCGTTGGAGACGCGGACGCGCTGGCCCTCGAGGAACCCGTCCTGCAGGAAGCTGCCGGAGTCGAGCCGCGCGAGCGAGAGCGTGCCGGCGTCCACCGTGACCACGCCCGTGAAGACTCCGTCGGGCGTCAGTTCGCTCAGCACCGCGCCGTCCGCCGCGCCGGAGGCCTGGGCAAAGGCGCGGTCCAGCGTGATCAGATCGTCGTTGAGCGCGGTGATGCGGTAGTCGCCGTTGAAGGCGCCGGCATTGGCGATGCGGATCAACTCTCCGGCGCGGAAGCCCTCGAGCACGAAGCTGCCCGCCTCCACCGCGGTGCCGCGCGTGATCACGCCGACACCGCCGGCCTGGCTGAACAGCACCGGCCCCGAGAAGGAGACGGAGGCGCGGTAGCCGCCGATCGGGATGTAGAACGGCGTGCCGCCATCCACCTCGATCACGTCGGCAAGCCCGTCCGTCAGCAGCGCGACCTGTACCCGCTCCGAGGGCTGCATCGTCAGGCGGATGCCGTAGGAATCGTCCTTGCCCGTGTCGGGATCGCCCACGAAGCGCGACGCCGGGACATCCGCGATCAACTGCGTGCCGCCATCGCTCGGCACCACCACGACGCCCGCCGTGTCGTTGTCCACGACGCGCGCGGTGAACCCGTCAGGCGCCGAGCGGAGGCTCGGGAAGACATAGGACGCGTCGGTCGTGAAGCTGTCGTTCCGCACGAAGCGGACGGAGACGGAGACCGGGTCCTCCTTCGCGGCGTCGTCACGCGCCTCGAGCCCGATGAGCAGCGGCTTGTCCCAGTTGGAGGCGTTGAAGCCGATGCGCCAGCCACCATTGACGAAGACCAGGCGCGGGTCGTTGGCCGGGTTCGAGAGCTGCACCTGCCTGTCGCCGCCGGCCGAGAGGACGACGTCGAGCACGACGGTCGTCCCGGGCTCCGGCGCCTTCGGCAGACGGACGAGGATCTCGTCCGTCTCCCGCGTCACCGCCGTGCCCTCGACGAGCAGCGTCGAGGCATCCTCGGTGAAGAGGCCGGTTGCCGCGTCGTAGCTGCCCGGTGCGATCTCGTAGACCACCACGCCCGGCGCGTCGTTGTCGCGGATCCGCGCCTCCACGTTGCGGACGGCGACGGAATCATAGGCTACGGCGTTCGAGATGACGCTGTGCTGCACCACGGCCACCCGGTCGCCCTCGGCACGGCCATCGTCGGGCGCGAAGAGCCAGACGGTCTGTGTCGTCGCCCAGTTGGTCGCGTCGAAGCGCAGGACGAGCGAGGTGGTGGCCACGAGCAGCGGGTTGCCGAAGGCGATCGTGGTGCGGGTGAAGGCCGAGAGGTCGCCGGGCAGGCCGCTCGGCGCGGTGGCCGAGAGCCACAGCATCTGCCCGGTGCCGCCCGGCAGCCCCGGCGGGTTGGCGAGGCTGCCGGCCACCTCCTCGAGCGGGCTGCGCCCGGCGGAGACGGTGACATAGACCACCTCGTCCCCGATGAGCTCGCGTGACAGGCGGACCGTGTAGCTGTCGACCGCCATCGCGCCGGGCCGGTCGGAGATCGCGCCGCCCTCGATCATCGAGGTGAGGCCGCCGCTTTCCTCGACGACCACGATGCCCTGCTGCCGCGTGGCGACGTTGGTGTGCAGGCCGTCCACCGCGACGCCGTCGTATTCCTTGTCGCTCGAGATCACCTTGAAGTCTGCGGCCCCCGGCGCGCCCTCCAGCTCCTGCGTGACGATGTCGCCCGTCACGTCGCCGGCCACGGCGATGACGTCGGAACCGAGCCCGCCCACCACGCGATAGCCGGTGCCGGCAGCGGTCGAGCGGACCGTGAAGCTGTCGTCGCCCTCGAGACCGTCCGTCTCCACAACCTCGGCGCCGGTGTTTCGCACGTTCAGGCCGGCGCCGCTGACCGCGCCGGCGGTCACCACCAGGTCGTCGCCGAATTCGGTCCCGAGCACGACCAGCTTGTCGAAGCCGGTGCCGCCATCGACCGAGACGGGCGCATTGGCGCGCACCCGCACCTCGTCGCCCTGGCCGCCGGGCCGGACATCCTCGAAGCCGGCATCCGGCGCCGCGGCGATGATGGGCAGGACCACGCCCTCCGCGATCCGACCGAGGGCCAGTGCCCGCACCGTCACGAGGTCGTTGCCGTCATTGCCCTCGACCCGGAGCTCCGCCTGGTTCGAAAGGACCGTGACTCGGTCGTCCCCGCTGCCGCCGAGCACCAGCAGGGGCGCGGCATTGCCGAGGCTGAGCACGCCGCGCGTGGCTTCCGCCGTGCGGGGAAAGGCATCGCCCAGGATCAGGTTGGCGGCGTCGGAGAAGCGGCTCAGCCCGAAGACCTGGCCGACCTGCACGCTGTCGTTGCCGGCGCCGCCATCCAGGGTCGTGGTGACCGTGACGTCGTCGACGAAGAACTGGTCGTTGCCACCCTGTCCCACGACGGAAAGGCGGCCGTTGATCCCGCGGTCGTAGTAGATGCGCTCGACCTCCGCCACGGGGTCGTTCGTGCCGGCCGTGTCGCGGTACAGATCAGGGTTTCCGTGCAGCACGGCCACGAAGCCGGGATCGTCCGTGGTCATGCCCGGGATGGTGCGCACGCCGCGCAGCACGAAGACGTCGTCCGCGGCGTAGGCGAGGCCCGTCACCGGGTCCGCACCGTTCAGCGTGCCGTCGCGCCCGCGCACCGTCAGCTCGTTGCCGGCCTCGGTGTCCGCGCCCTCGTCCAGCACGCGCACGATGTAGTTCCGCGCATCGGGGCCGTTGCTGCCCAGGCTGAACACCGTGTAGCTGTCGCTGCCGGTCCCGCCGTACAGGTTGAGCGCATGGTCGGCCGACTCACGGCCCAGCGCCGTCAGCGCCGCAAGCTGCGCCGGCGAGGTGACGGTCGCCGTGTCCTGCAGGTAGTAGACCGCCACCACGTCGTCACCCGCGTTGGTGCGCAG
The DNA here is from genome assembly GCA_027489135.1 of Acetobacteraceae bacterium. GTDB lineage: Bacteria > Pseudomonadota > Alphaproteobacteria > Acetobacterales > Acetobacteraceae > JAIEOP01. Next base: position 2,377 of record JAIYAI010000728.1, on the reverse strand, counting down.
GTTGGTGCGCGACCCCAGGAAGACGTAGCCCTCGCCACCATGCGTGGTGCTGCCGGTGACGCCCGTCGGATCGCCGAACCAGACGAGGTCGGAATCACGGCCGGTGAAGATGTTCGTCTCGAAGAACGGCGCCGTGTATGTCGGGATGGCGACGCCCATCGGCTGCGGGCCGCTGGTGCTGCCATGCACGCTCATCGTCGCGCCGGCGATGATGCGCCCGGCCAGCAGGATCGCGCTGCCGTAGCCGGCATCCTGGTCGAGCAGGTCGGCCATGATGGTGATGTCGCCGGCAGCGATGATCTGGCTGGCCTGGTGCACCGCCATGCCGTCGCCGATGACGATCCGCACGGCGCCGCCCTCGGCCATGATGGTGCCCCCCGGCACCAGCCGCGGCGCGTCGGGCTGCAGGCCCGGCGCCGTGATCGCGCTCTCCGCGAAGCGCGCGGAGCCGGAGCGGACGAGCAGCAGGCTCTCGTCGAAGTCCACGCTCTCCCGCACCGTGAGCTCGATGTCGCCGCGGTAGGTGTGGGCGAGCAGCAGGCGCAGATAGCCGTCCACCTCCTCGAGGTAGATGCCCCCGGTGGCCTCCAGGGCGACGTCGTCTCCCGCGGCGCCCAGTGTCACGCCCGGCGAGCCGACGGAGCTGTCGATCTCCAGCGCGTTCGACGCGGAGCCGATGTTCGCCGAGGCGCCGTTCGCGTCCAGGTCCACGGCGCGGGCGGTGATGTTGACCGCGGTGTCGTTGAAGAAGTCGATGATCGACCCGTCGACCGTGCGCAGGGAGACGTCGGCCGCGGCGGTCACCGAGATCACCCGCAGGTCGCCTGTCAGTTCCGAGACGTAGATGCCCTGGTTGGTCGCGGCCAGGTTGGCTGTCGCCGACACGCCGCCGCCCGTGCCGTTGCGGTCGGAGTTGATCTCGAGGAAATTGTTGGCGCGGCCCACGCCGCCCAGCACCGGGGCCGATTCGAAGGTCGCGACCCCGCTGAACAGCCCGATGTTGCGGCCCGCGGTGACGTCGATGGTGGCGAGGCCGTCGCCATCCGCGATCTGCCGCGAGGAGAACAGCAGCACGTCGCCGAGCGTGGAGTGGATGTGGCCGACCGGCATGTCGCCACGCTGCTCGCCCGCGAAGATGCTGCCGTTCGTGGTGAGGAAGATCAGCGACATGCCGTCTTCCGCCGGCGGGGCGGCGGTCCAGGCGGCATCGGTGTTCACCACCAGCGTCACGATGGTGTCGGGCGACGGGTCGGCCGAGACGACCGTGCCATAGGGCGCGCCCGCGATCTCCGTGGTGGCGTAGCTGCGCGCCTCGCCGAACTGCGTCGGCGTGCTGACATGGCCGATGTCGATGTCGTCCCCGGCGCGCACGATGCCGAAGGTCCAGGTGCTGTCGATCTCCGTCCAGTCGGTGCCGAGGGAGCGGCGCAGGCTGTCGATCCCGGGAACGGTGATGTCGGGCCGGAAATGGGCGCGGTAGATATCGCTCTCGGTCGGGCCCACGGGGGGGTCGAACACGGTGACCGTGATGTCCGCGACCGGGCTGAAGCCGGTGCCCTCCCGGCTGTCGTTCACCACCACGTCGACATCGTCGCCGGCCGTGATGCGCTGCACCGTCACGGCCAGCGATCCGTCGCCGCCCGCGACCGCATCGGCACGGTCGAAGGCGGAGAGGTCCAGCACGACATCGCGGCCGGCATCCACGGTCGCCACCGGCTCCCACAGCACGCCGGCCTTGTCGCGGTAGCGCACCAGTTCCGCCGTCAGCGGCAGCCGGGGCAGGAGGACGACCGTGCCGGCCTGCTTGCCGATGTCGCCGAGCGGCGCATCGAGATCGAGGACATTGGTCCGGATCAGTTCCACATCCGCGTCGCCGTCCGCCAGGATGCTCCCGCGCTGGTTCAGGATCCCTACGATCCCGAGCGGATTCTCGATACGGCCATCGAGGATGATGTTGCTCGGCGCGATGCCGCTGGGCTGCAGGTTGCGGATCTGGATGTTGGTCCGCGGCGCGAGGTGGTCGATGTCGAACTCGAAGGTCGGACCGATCGCGTCCGCGTCGAGGCTGACATTGTTCTCGGGATCGAGCACGCCGTCCGGCACGTGGTCGACATTGATGTCGATCTCGCCGCCCTCGTTGATCACGTCGATCAGATCGGTGCGGAGCTGCTTGGCGGAATAGTTGGTGATCTTCACGAAATCCCAGGCGTGCTGGAAGGTGAACTTCCCGGCATTGCCCCAGATCGCACCGTCCGGGCGCACCTCGGTCGGCTCGGGCGCGGTCAGTGCGTTGATGTTGAAGACCGCGTTGCGCTGCGCATCGTGGACGATCGGCTTCAGGATGATCTCGGCGCCGGGGATGACGTCGCCGAGCTGG
>JAIYAI010000281.1 GCA_027489135.1 Acetobacteraceae bacterium | reverse complement strand
CGGAAACGGGGGCATCGGCCTTCTTCACCACGCTGCACATCGCCAAGGGCAGCACCGCCGGCGACAACGCCTATCGCTACATCGACACCGTCGTCAGCCAGGGCGTGCAGTCCGCGCTGATGAAGCCGCCCTACAACTTCATCCCGATCAACAAGCAGGTGCCGCTGGGGCCGGAGCTGCCGATGCGCAGCCTCGACGACATGTCGAAATTCCACCGCCAGGACTGGACGAAGATCAACCCGCTGCGCGGCGGCTGGATCGAGCGCTTCAACCGCGAGATGGCGAAGTAGTGGGGGGCAGGCTCGGCGGCTTCGGCCCGGCGCTGCCGCTGGGCCTCGCCTACGCGGCCTTCTTCGTGGCGCCGCTGCTGATGCTCTTCGTCGTCAGCTTCTACACCGACGAGAAGATGACGGAGTTCGGCCTCGACCAGTGGCGGCGCTTCCTGCTGGACGCCTTCCACTGGAAAGTGGTGGGCGACACCCTCATGCTCGGGCTGAAGGCAGTGGCGGCGACGGTGGTGCTGGGCCTGCCGCTCGCGCTGGTCTATCGCGCGGCGCCGCCCTTCTGGCAGCGGGCGCTGCTGTTCGTCGCGGTAATGCCGCTGCTGACCAGCGTGGTGGTGCGCACCTTCGCCTGGATCGTCATCCTCGGGCGCGAAGGCGTCGTGAACAAGATCGTGCTGGGCCTGGGGCTTGCCGCCGACCCGCTGCGGCTGCTGCAGACGGAGCTCGGCCTGGTGATCTCGCTCACGCAGATCGAGATGCCGCTGCTGCTGCTGCCGCTGCTGGCGGTGATGAGCCGGATCGACCCGAACCTGATGGACGCCTCCGCCTCGCTCGGCGCCTCGCCCTGGCGGACGCTGTTCCGGGTGATCCTGCCGCTGGTCGCGCCAGGGCTGGCCGCAGGCTGCCTGCTGGTCTTTGCCTCCGCCACCACAGCCTTCATCAGCCAGTCCGTGATCGGTGGCGGGCGGCTGGTCTACCTGCCGGCGATGATCTGGCAGCAGGCGATGGTGGTCTCCAACTGGCCCTTCGCGGCGACGGTGGCGGTGACGCTGCTGCTCTCGGTCTCCGCGGTCATCGCGGTGATCGCCTATGCGGGCCGCGTCGCGGGGGGACGCATCCATGGCTAGGCGACACAGCGCGGGGGAGCTGTCCTACTATCTGGTGATCGGCGCGCTCGCGACGCTGGCGCTGGTGATCCTGGTGGGTCCGGTGCTTGTGGTGCTTGCGACCTCGCTCACCGACAGCCGCACCATCCGCTTCCCGCCCCAGGGCTTCTCCTTCCGCTGGTACGAACTGCTCTTGGACCCGGTGCGGTCGCGGCAGATCCACCGCGCGGCGGAGAACACGATCTGGGTTGCGGCGATGGCGGCGGGGCTGGCGACGGTGCTGGGCACGGCGGCAGCGCTGGCGATATCGCGCGCCGGCGGCCGGCTGGGGCGCAGCCTCGATGCCTTCTTCATGGCACCGTTGGTGCTGCCGGGCCTCGCCTTCGGCCTGGCGGCGCTGATGTACTTCACCATCCTTGGCTTCCGCCCATCCCTGGAATTGCTGATCCTCGGGCATTTCATCGTGGTGACGCCCTTCCTGCTGCGGACGGTGGGCGCCTCGCTGACCCAGCTCGACCCCGCGCTCCTCGATGCCTCGGCCAGCCTCGGGGCCGGGCGGACCATGACCTTCCGGCGCGTGACCTTGCCGCTGATCGCGCCGGGCATCGCCGCGGGTGCCTTCCTCGCCTTCATGGCCAGCGTGGACAACGTGCCGGTCTCGCTGTTCCTGTCCTCGGCGCGGACGGACATGCTGCCGATCCGCATGTGGGGCATGATGGAAAGCACGCTCGACGTGCGCGTCGCCGCCGTCTCCGGCACGCTGATCGTCGTGGCCTTCGTGCTGATGCTGGTGATGGAACGGCTCACCGGCCTGACGCGGAGAATGCGCGGATGATGCGCCTCGTTGCCGAACCCCTGACCTCCGCCGCCTTCCTGCCCTATGGCGAGGTGCTGGAAGGCCCGGCCATTCCCGGCCGCACCTATTTCGAGGATGCGCTGGCCAACCGCCGCCCGCATGCGCGGCCGAGCCTGTCGCTGGTGGTGAAGCAACCGGTCACGACCCTGCCGATCCGCTCCCACCAGATGGAGCGGCACCTGCATTCGTCGCAAAGCTTCATTCCGCAGGAGGCCGGGCGCTGGCTGGTGATCGTGGCGCCGCATCTGGCGCAGGGGACGGGGCCGGACATGGCGCGCGCCCGCTGCTTCCTCGCGCGCGGCGACCAGGGCGTGACCTATGGCGCCGATGTCTGGCACCACCCCTTCACCGTGCTGGACCGGGAGGCGCGCTTCGCCATCTTCATGTGGAAGGACGGCACGAAGGCGGACGACGAGTTCGTCGACGTCGCGCCCTTCGAAGTCGCGTTGGATTAGGGAGAGCACGGACCAATGCCCTACGAGGTGAAGCGCGACTTCATCGGCTACGCGAACAATTCGCCGGACCCCAAGTGGCCGGACGGCGCCCGCGTGGCCGTGAATTTCGTGATCAACTACGAGGAAGGCTCCGAGCCCTCCGTCCAGGACGGGGAGGGCTACACGGAAAACGGCCTGACCGAATCGGGCGGCGTGCGCAACATCCCGACCGGCCGCGACCTCGCCGCCGAGGGCATGTTCGAATACGGCTCCCGCGTCGGCTTCTGGCGGCTGCTGCGCCTCTTCCAGGAACGCAACCTGCCGCTGACCCTCTTCGCCTGCGCCCTCGCGCTGGAGCGCAACCCGGCCACCGCCGCAGCCGTGCGCGACAGCGGCTTCGACATCTGCTGCCATGGCTGGCGCTGGATCAAGCACTGGGAACTGTCCGAGGCCGAGGAACGGGAGCATATCGCCCGCGCCGTGAAGAGCCTCGAGCAGACCGTCGGCATGAAGCCCGACGGCTGGTACTGCCGCTACGGACCGAGCGTGAACACCCGCCGCCTGGTCGTGGAGCATGGCGGCTTCCTCTACGACAGCGACTACTACGGCGAGGAACTGCCCTTCTGGGTCACCGTGGACAACAAGCCGCAGCTCGTCGTGCCCTATTCCCTGGTGAACAACGACGGGAAATACGCCGGCTGGGTCGGCACCGCGGATGAATGGTTCCACTTTGTCCGCGATGCCTTCGACATGCTCTACGCCGAAGGTGCCAAGACACCGAAGATGATGTCCGTCGGGCTGCACATGCGGCTGATCGGCCATCCTGCCCGCGCCGCCGGCCTGCAGCGCCTGCTGGACTACATGACGGCGCGCAAGGGCGTCTGGATCACGCGGCGTGTCGACATCGCAAAGCACTGGATGGCGACACATCCCTATCCCGGGAAGGGGCTGAACGAGTGACAGAGACCCTCGTCGTCGCGCTCGGCGCGCAGCGCTACCGCGTCGAGCGCCCCTGGGGCGAGCCGCTGACCGGCCCCGGCGGCTTCACCGACGTTGCCTGCGACGCGCAGGGCCGTGTCTACGGCTTCGTCCGCACCGATCCCTACACGGATCCCGGCACGCCCTCCGTCCGCGTCTACGAACCCGATGGCCGTCTGCGCGCCACCTGGGGCGAGGCGGTCATGGACATCCACATGGCCAGCGTGCACCCCGACGGCCGCGTCTTCGTGGTGGACCGCGACGCCCATGAGGTCATCGTTTTCAGCCCGGAGGGCAAGCGCCTCGGCGGGCTCGGCAAGCGCCACGGCCCTTGCGAGCCCTTCAACGCCCCCTGCGACGTCGCCTTCGCGCCGGACGGGACGATCTATGTCGCCGACGGCTACGCCAACCACCGCGTCCACCGCTTCAGCGCGGAGGGCACGCCGCTGGGCGGCTGGGGCGTCCCCGGCGCCGGCCCCGGCGAATTCCATATCCCGCATTCGGTCTGGGTCATGCCGGATGGCCGCGTCGCGATCGCGGACCGCGAGAACGCCCGCGTGCAGGTCTTCACCGCGGAGGGGATGCACCTGTTCTCGATCGGCGACATGTTCCGGCCGATGGACGTGCACGGCGCGCCGGGCGGCGGCCTCTACGTGACGGACCAGGTGCCGCGCCTCTCGCTATTCGACGGCAACGGCACGCTCATCGGCCGCTGCCGGCCCGTGCTGAACGGCGCGCATGGCATGTGGTACTGCACGGCGACCGGGGCGATCTACTGCTCCGAGCAGACGCCCAATCGCCTCACGCGTCTGGCGCCCATCGGGGGCTGACGGTAACGGGTGGCGATGCCCGACACGCCGCCCGCCCCGCACCGCTTCCGCCTGCTGCGGGACCGGCGCTTCCTGCTGCTGCTCGCCCTCGGCTTCTCCTGCGGCGCGCCGCTGCCGCTGGCGGCGGGGCAGGTGCTGCGGCAGTGGTTCACCGAATCGGGGCTCTCGCTCGGCGCGATCGGGCTGACGGCGCTGATCGGCCTGGCCTACGCCAACAAGTTCCTCTGGTCCCCGGCGCTGGACGGCGTCCGACCGCCACTGCCGATGGGCCAGCGCCGCGGCTGGCTGCTGCCGATCCAGGCGCTGCTGGGCGTGGCGATCCTCGGCATCGCGGCGACCGATCCGGCGACGGCCGCGACGGCGACGGTGACGCTGGCCGTGACGGTCGCCTTCCTCTCGGCCAGCCAGGACATCGTGGTGGATGCGTGGCGCATCGAGATTCTGGGCGAGGACGAGGAGGCGCAGGCCTATGGCCTCGCGGCCTATGTCTGGGGCTATCGGCTCGCGCTGCTGGCCGCCGGCGCGGGCACGCTGCTGCTGGTGCAGCATATCGGCTGGTCCGGCGCCTATGCCGCGGCATCGCTGCTGATGCTGCCGGGCATGCTGGCGACGCTGCTGGGGCGGGAGGGGCCGCGGCCCGCGCCGCGCGGGACGGGGTGGCGGGCGCGGCTGAAGGAATCCGTCGTCGATCCCTTCCGCGACGTCATGCGTCGGCCGGGCTGGGTGGCGATCCTGCTCTTCGTCGCGCTGTTCAAGCTGGGCGAGGCGTTGGCCGGCGTGATGACCACGCCCTTCTACCGTTCCCTCGGTTTCACGCGGGAGGATGTGGCAACCGTCGCCACCATCTTCGGCATGGTCGCCGTGCTGCTGGGCGCGCTGGCGGGGGGCTGGCTGGTCGGGCGAATCGGCGTGGCGCGGGCGCTGATCCTGACGGGCATCGGGCAGATGCTGTCGAACCTGATGTACGTGGCGCTGGCGCAGGCGGGGCACAGCATGCCGATGCTCTGGGCGCAGGTCGGCGTCGAGAACTTCACGGATGGATTGGCCGACGCCGCCTTCCTCACCTACCTCGCAGGCCTGACCAGCCGCGCCTTCACGGCGACGCAATATGCGCTGCTGTCCTCGCTGGCTGCCGTGCCGCTGCGCACGCTGGGGGCCAGTGCGGGCTGGCTGGCGGAGGGGCTGGGGTGGCAACCCTTCTTCCTGCTGACCACCGCCGCCGCGCTGCCTGCCATGGCCATCATGCTCTGGCTACTGCGCCGCTACCCGCCGGAGAAAGCCGCGTGACCTCCGCCCACATCCTGCCGCCACTGCTGCTGATCGGCAGCAACGTGCTGATGACCTTCGCCTGGTACGGCCACCTGAAGGCGCCGTCATGGCCGCTGTGGCTGGCGGTGGTGATCTCCTGGGGGATCGCCTTCTTCGAATACTGCCTGGCGGTGCCGGCGAACCGCGTCGGCTATGCCAGCGGCGCCTATACGGGCCAGCAGTTGAAGATCATGCAGGAGGTGATCACGCTGACGGTCTTCGCGGCCTTCAGCGTGCTCTTCCTGGGGGAGCCGATCCGCTGGACCTACCTCGCCGCCATGGCCTGCCTGGTCGCGGCGGTAGGCTTCATCTTCCTGCCCGTCGACTGAAGCGGTCACCGCAGCCTTGCGCACGGCCGGGCGAATTCGTTACCCCTGGCGCGTGAATCATCTCCGCCCCGCCGCCGATTCGCGGCTCTCCCGGCAGCGCGCCGCCGTGCCGTCGGGCGTGCTGCACCTGCCCTGGGCGCTCTATGGGCTGCTGCTCTTCAGCCTCGGCATCGCCATGTACCTCGTCGGCGTCGCGCTGGTCGTGCCGCGCTACCTCCTCGGGCTCGAGCATTGGCTGCGGCCGGTGGCGGAGTGGCTGGTCTGGTACAGCGGCCTGCCACTGGTGCTGGGGGTGGGCCTCGTGCTCGGCGACATGTTGGGGCTGCGGGATCGCAAGCGCGGTACGGATGCGGTGCACGACCATCCGGTGCAGCGGACCGGGCTCGTCGTGGCGCTAACCGCCTACAACGACGAGGCCAGCATCGGCCCTGCGGTGCGCGATTTCCTGGCGCATCCCGCGGTCAGCCAGGTCATCGTCGTCTCCAACAACAGCACGGATCGGACGGCGCCGAACGCTGAGGCCGCGGGCGCCGTGGTGGTGAACGAGGAGCGCCCGGGCTACGGGTCCTGCGTGCATCGCTGCCTGACCGAGGCGCTGCGGCGGTCTGGGGCGGACATCGTCATCCTCTGCGAGGGCGACGGCACCTTCCTGGCGGCGGACATCGACAAGCTGCTGGCCTATGCGCCGCACGCCGACATCGTCAACGGCACCCGCACCGTCGAGCGCCTGCGCCAGCCGCTGACGCAGCTCAGCACCTTCATGTACTACGGCAATCTCTTCGTCGGGAAGATGCTGGAGTTCAAGCATCTGGGGAAGACCACGATCACCGATGTCGGCACCACCTACAAGCTCTGCCACCGCGACGCGCTGGAGCGCCTGCTGCCGGTGGTGAACCCCGCGATCAACCTGGAATTCAACGCGCATTTCCTGGACGCGGCGCTGGCCGAGGGCCTCGCCATCGTGGAATGCCCGATCACCTTCCACCCGCGCGTGGGCGTCAGCAAGGGCGGCAACGTCAACAACCGGCGCGCCCTGCAGGTGGGGCTGCGCATGATGCGCGGGATCGTGCTGGGCTGGCGGGAGAGGGTCGCGTGAGCGAAGGCTACCACGACACGCGCTTCGTGCAGGATGCGCGGCGCGCCATCGTCTGGCAGACGCTCTGGCGCCACCATTTCAGCCGCCTGGTGGCGCCCGGGGACTGCGTCCTCGACCTCGGCTGCGGCTATGGCGACTTCATCAACAGCGTCGCCGCCGCACGCCGCATCGCCGTCGACGCCTGGCCCGGCTTCACCCGGCACGTCGCACCCGGCGTCGAGACGCATGTGGGGGACGCCGCCGATCTCGGCTTCCTCGGGGACGGCGCCGTCGACTTCGCCTTTGCCTCCAACCTCTTCGAGCACATGACCCAGGACGCGCTGGCGGGGCTGCTCGCGGCGCTGCGCCCGCGCCTCTCGCCGCGCGGCACGCTGAACATCCTGCAGCCCAACTGGCGCTTCGCCTACCGCGAGTACTGGGACGACTACACCCATGTCACCGCCTGGTCCGACATCGGGCTGAAGGACTTCCTGGAGGCGCATGGCTTCGAAGTGTTCGACGTCGCGCCGCGCTTCATGCCGCTCACCGTCAAGTCGCGCCTGCCCGTCTCGCCGCTGCTGATCCGGCTCTGGCTCGCCTCCCCCGTCAAGCCCGGCGGCAAGCAGATGTTCCTGCGCGCGCGACCCCGAGGCACCGCCTGACCATGCGGTTCGGTCCGGGCTGGCTCGCGCCGGCCATTATCGGCCTCGTGCTGGCCGCGCTCGCCTGGCGCGGCGCCGAAAGCGCGGCCTGGCTGCTCGCCATGGCGCGGTACCCCTTCGGCCTCGACTATGGCGAGGGCATCGTCCTGCAGCAGGCGCTGCTCGTCCCCGGGCCGCGCGCCTATGGCGACATCACCGCCTATCCCTTCATCGTCTTCCACTACCCGCCGGTCTACCTGCTGCTGGTGCACGGGTTGGTCGCACTGGGGGTGGAGCCGCTTCTCGCCGGTCGCGCGACGAGCCTGACGGCGACGACCTGCGTCATCGCGCTGCTCGGCTTCGGCTGCTGGGTGCTCTGCCATGGCCTGGCGCCGCGGGCACGGTTGGCCGGCGCTTTCGTCGCGGCGATGCTGGTGCTGACCGCGCCGATCGTCTCGCTCTGGGGCGCCGTCGCCCGGGTGGACATGGTCGCCATCGCCTGCAGCCTCGGCGCTGTCGTCCTCGCCGCGCATTCCGCAGGGGCGCCGCGTCGGCTGTATCTCGCGGTGCTGCTCTCGGTGCTCGCTGTCTTCACCAAGCACACGGCCGTCGCGGCGTCGGCGGCGATCGTCCTCGGCCTGCTGCTGACGCGGCCGCGGGACGCGGTGCGCGCGATGGTCCTCGGCCTGTCGCTCGGTGCGATCGGCTTCACCGCGCTGGTGCTGGCGACGGAGGGAGGATTCTTCCGCCACATCGTCACCTACAACGTCAACCGTTTCAGCCTGTGGCACCTGATCGAGCATCTCGGCGACTTCGCGCTGCATGTCGGCGGCGTGCCGGCGCTGCTCGCGGCGCTCGCACTGTTCCGCGTGGTGCCGGGCGTGCTGGGCCCGGTCTGGACTGCGGTAACGCGCCGGCGGGAGATCGGGGCCGCCCCGCATCTGCTGCTGCTGATCATGGTTTGCGCCGCGCTTGGCATCACGACCCTGTCGCTCGGCCTGCTCGGCAAGTCCGGCGCCAACCTGAACTACGGCATCGAGTGGCTGTGCTGGGCCTCGCTCCTCGTCGGCCTGCTCGTCGCGCACATGCTGCGGCCTGCCGCGGAGAGCGGTGCGGAGCGCGTCGGACCGCTGCCCGCGCTGCTGCTCCTGCCGCCGCTGCTCCTGGGCGGCCCGCCCATCGCCGCCGCCGACCTCGCGCTGCACCGGCAGGAGCGGTCGACGCTGCTGGAGGAGATCCGTGCGGCATCCGGGCCGGTGCTGTCGGACGACATGGTGCTGCTGCTGCAGGCGGGCAAACCCGTGCCCTGGGAGGCCGCGATCTTCGCCGAGCTTGCCTCCACCGGGCAGTGGGACGAGCGGCTGATCGTCGACCGCATCCGCGCGCGCGCATTCGCCTTGATCGTCACCGAGGACACGCCCGATAGCGACGTCTTCCGCTCCCGCTACAATCCCGCCGTGGCCGCCGCGATCGCCGAGGCCTATCCGGTGCGGGATCGCCGCGCCTACATGACCGTGCACCGCCCCGCGGTGCCATGACAGGTATCATCCGCAGCCTTGTTGCGGCACTGCTGGCTCCGCCGCACTGCCGGTGGCGCGAAGCAGCGTTTGGGATGGTGCTTCGACCGGCCGGCTGATGCCGGCCGCCATGCCTACCGGCGCTTCGCCTCGATCGCGTCCCAGATCGCCTGCTCGAGGTGGATGCCGTCGAAGCGCGCGATCTCCTGCAGGCCGGTCGGCGAGGTGACGTTGATCTCCGTCAGGTACCCGCCGATCACGTCGATGCCGACGAAGATCATCCCCCGCGCCTTCAGCTCCGGCCCGATGGCCGCACAGATCTCCTTCTCCCGGTCGGTCAGCGTGGTCGGTTCCGGCCGGCCGCCGACATGCATGTTCGACCGCGCCTCCCCCGCCGCGGGAACGCGGTTGATCGCGCCCATCGCCACGCCGTCGACCAGGATGATGCGCTTGTCACCCTTGCGGACATCGGGGACGTATTTCTGCACCACCAGCGGCTCGCGCGAGCGCTCGGTGAACATCTCGACCAGGGAGTTCAGGTTGGGATCGTCCGGGCGCAGGTGGAAGACGCCCGCGCCGCCATTGCCGAAGAGCGGCTTGACGATGATGTCGCCGTGCTTCTGGCGGAACGCCATGATCTGCCGCCGATCGGCCGTCACCAGCGTCTCCGGCATCAGCTCCGGGAAATGGGTGACGAAGAGCTTCTCCGGTGCGTTGCGCACGCTGGCCGGGTCGTTCACCACCAGGGTCTTCGGGTGGATGTGTTCCAGGATATGGGTGGCCGTGATGTACGCCATGTCGAAGGGCGGGTCCTGGCGCATCAGCACCACGTCCACCTGGGCGAGGTCGAGCTCCTCCTCCGGCCCGAAGGACCAGTGGGCGCCCTTCTTCCGCTCGACCGTCACCGGCTGGGCGCGGGCGACGACGCGCTTGTTAGCCAGCGCCAGGTCGCGGACGTGGTAGTGCCACATGACATGGCCGCGGGCCTGCGCCTCCAGCATCAGGGCGAAGGTGCTGTCGGCGTCGATGTTGATGCTCTCGATCGGGTCCATCTGGACCGCGACCTTCAAAGTCTTCGCCATGGGGCGGGGTCTCCGGAGTGCCGGCTGCCTTCCTGCCCCGGCACGGCGTCCGGTTCAACTGGGGTGGTCGCGGCGCGGGCCGATGGGTCCCTCGGGGGGAGGACCTATCGCTCCCGCCAGGGCCGCTTCGTCCAGAGATCGCGGACCATGTCGTCCGTCTCCTGCGCCATCGATGCGTAGGCGGCGCCGGTCAGCGGCCGCAGCGGCATGAACATGCGCGCCGCGTCGCGCTGGAAGCCCGGATCCGCCATGGCGCCGGCGAAGGCACCCTCCAGCGCCCGCGCGACGGCCGGCGGCATGCCCGGCGGTCCGAGGAAGCCGCGCGCCGCCCCCATCACCAGGTCGAAGCCGAGTTCCCGCATCGTCGGCACCTCCGGCAGCGCGGCCACGCGCTGCGGCGCCGCCGTCGCCAGGGCCCGCAGCTTGCCCTCGCGGATCTGCGCGACGCCGTCATGGATGTTGACCGCGGCGAGCTCGAGATGCCCGCCCAGCATCTGCGCGAAGAGCGGCGCCGCCCCGGTGAAGGGCACGTGCACCAGGGGCGGGATGCCGGCCAGGCTCTCGAAGGCCATCAGGAAGATGTGGTCGTCGCTGCCGATCCCGGTGCTGCCGCACCCGATCTGGCCCGGTCGCGCCCTGGCCGCGGCGATCAGGTCGGCGACGCTGCGGATCGGGCTGCTGGCTGGTACGTAGAAGGCATTGGCGTCGTCGACGACGTTGGCGATGAAGGTGAAGCCCAGGGCGCGGTACCGCACGGGCCGCTCCAGCGGCATCGTCTGCTGTACCGGCATCGAGGTCGCGCCGATGGTGTAGCCGTCCGGCGCGGCGTTGAAGGTGGCCTCCAGCCCGATCTGCCCGCCCGCGCCGACGCGGTTCGTCACCACGTAGCGCAGGCCCGGGATGCGCTCGGCGACATGCGGCAGGATCAGCCGCACCATGCCGTCGAGCGGTCCGCCGGGATTGACCGGAACAATTACCTCGATGGGCCGCTCCTGCGGCCAGGGGGGCGCGGACTGCGCGGCGGCGATGCGGGGCGCGGCCAGCAGGCCGAGCGCACCGGCGCCGAAGCTGCGGCGTGTGGTCATGGCATTCCTCCCAGTCTCGTTGCGGCCAGCCTGCGCCAGGGCGTGGCCCGGATTCAAGCCTCGGTTGCGTACCCCTTCCGGATCCCGCCGATCCGCCGCAGAGTCCCGGAAACGGGGGAGAGACGGCCGACGATGCCGGGTGCACCTGCCAGCGTGGAGACCAGGCTCTCCTGGGTCATGGCCATCACGACGCTGGCGCTGATGACGCTGTCCTTCGGCGGGCCGCTGATCACCGTGGTGGGGCTGCGTTCCATCGCCGAGGACATGGGCGGCGTGCGCTCCATCCCCGGGCTCGCCTTCGCGCTGGCCTGGTTCGGCACGGCGGTGGGCGGCATTGCCATGGGGCAGGTGGCGGAGCGCATTGGCATCCGCTGGGTCGTCGCCTTCGGCGCCTGCATGATCGGGACCGGGCTCAACCTCTCGGCCGGCGGGGAGCCCTGGCAGTTGTGGGTCGGCCACGGCCTCTTCATGGGGCTGATCGGCAATGCCGCGCTGAATGCGCCGCTCTACGTGTACATCACGGGGTGGTTCGACAAGCGGCGTGGCACCGCGCTCGCGCTCGTCTCCTCCGGGCAATACGTCGCCGCCGCGGTCTGGCCCGCGATCTTCGAGGCGCTGATCGAGCGCTATGGCTGGCAGCAGATGATGCGCGGCTACGGCATCGTCGTCGCCTGCGTGATCGTGACGGTATCGCTGGCGATGCTGCGGCCGCCGCCGGTGCCGCCCAAGCCCGCACCCGGCGCGCTGCCCGTCGGGCCGCAATCCGGCGCGAAGGTGCTGGGCATGCGGCCGAACGTGGCGATGGCGGTGCTGGCGGTAGCGGGCTTTCTCTGCTGCGTGCCGATGGCGATGCCGCAGGGGCATCTGGTCGCCTATTGCGGCGATCTCGGCATCGCGGGCAGTCGCGGCGCGGCGATGCTGTCGCTGCTGACCATCTGCGCCTTCGTCAGCCGACAATTCTGGGGCATCCTCTCGGACCGCATCGGCGGGCTGCGCACCATCCTGGCCGGATCGGTGGCGCAGGCGATCGGCATGGCGGGTTTCCTGGTGACGCAGGACGAGGCCGGGCTGTTCTTCGTCGCCGCGGCCTTCGGCCTCGGCTTCAGCGGGTTGATCCCGGCCTATGTGTTGACGGTGCGGGAGATCTTCCCGGCCAGCGAGGCGTCCTGGCGCATTCCCGTGGTGCTGCTGTTCACGGGGTCCGGCATGGCGGCGGGGGGATGGCTCGCGGCGGTGATCTACGACTGGGCTGGATTCTACGGCGCGGCCTTCGCTACGGGCATCGCGCTCAACCTGGTGAACACGGTGATCATCGCCTTCCTGGTGCTGCGGCAATGGTCGCGGCCAGCGCGGCTGACGCCGGCGATGGCGTGAGGGAACGGGGCATGACGAGACAGGACCTCAGGGCGCAGGGCGAGGCCGAAGCGCGGGCGATCTTCGGCTCCGGCGAGGCGGCGCTGGCCAATCCGGCGGCCGGCTTCGGCGCCCTCATGGCGGAACTGGTGCATGGCAGCATCTGGACCCGCCCCGGCCTCGGCCACGCGGACCGCATGGCCTGCACGCTGGCCGCACTGGTGGCGATGCAGAACTGGAAGCAGTTGCGCCGTCATGTCGCGGGCGCGCTGCAGATGGGCCTCGATCCGCGCGCCATCACGGAGGTGCTGATCCAGACCGGTATCTATCGCGGCTTCGCGGCCTCCGAGACCGCGCTGGAGGTTGCGCTGGAGGTCTTCGCCGCGCGGGGCATCGGTGCCGATGCCCTGGCCCTCACGCGTGAGGACCCGCTGGAGACGCTGATGGAGCGCGGCCGCGCGCAGCAGGCCGCTCTGCATGGCGCCCGCAAGGACGAGGCGCATGCCGCACCCGACAACCCCGTCACCGGCAGCATCTACCCGCTGGTGGTGCAGCACGCCTATGGCGAGATATGGGACCGCCCCGGCCTCGACAAGCGGACCCGCGCGCTGGTGGCGGTGGCGGCCTTCGCCGCGCTGGACCACGAGATCCTGCTGCGCAAGTTCAGCCTCTCCGCCCTCAACATGGGCGCGACGCAGGCGGAGGTGATCGAGGCCGTGGTGCAGATCGGCCCCTATGCCGGCTTCGCCTTCATGCTGAAGGGGCTGACCGCGGTGGGGGATGCCTTCGGCGCTACTCCACGGTGATGTTGGCCGCCGCCACGATCTCCTTCCACCGCGCGCGCTCGGCCTCGGCGAAGGCGGCGAGCGTTGCGGCGTCGCCGGGTGTCGGCTCGAAGCCCAGTTCGCCGAGGCGCGCGGCGAGCGCGGCTTCCCCCAGTACCTGGCGAATTGCCGCCCCCATGCGGTCCGTCGCCTCGGCCGGCGTGCCGGTGGGTGCGAAGGCGCCCATCCAGGCGCTGATGTCGTAGCCTGCGAGCCCCGCTTCCTGCAGCGTCGGCAGGTCCGGTAGCAGCGCGCTGCGCCGCGCGCCGGTGACGGCCAGTGCGCGCACGTCGCCGCTTCGTGCCATCGGCAGGCCCACCGTCAGGTCCACCACTG
>JAIYAI010000091.1 GCA_027489135.1 Acetobacteraceae bacterium | reverse complement strand
GCGCGGCGCCCCAGAGCATCTTGACCCCCTGGTTCAGCAGCAGGATCAGCCCGAAGGTCGCCAGCACCTGGTCGAGATGGTCGCGGCGCTCGGCGTCGATATCCGCCGGCTCTTCATGCTGGTCTTCGGCTTCGGCGCCATGCTGGCGGGCTTCGCCGGCGTGATGGCCGCGCCGATCCTCTCGGTCGAGCCCGGCATGGGCGATACCGTGTTGATCCTCGCCTTCGTCGTCATCGTCATCGGCGGCATCGGCAGCATCCGCGGCGCCTTCCTGGCCGCGCTGATCGTCGGGCTGATCGAGACGCTGGGCCGGTCGCTGATGCCGGACCTGATGCGGCTGTTCCTGGCGCCCTCGCCGGCGCGGCAGGTCGGCGCCTCGCTCGGCTCGATGCTGGTCTACATGGCCATGGCGCTGATCCTGGCGGTGCGGCCGCGGGGCCTGTTCCCGGCGCGCGCCGGCTGATGCGCAGCTGGCTTGGTCCGCTGCTGCTGCTCGCCCTGCTGGCGGCCGCGCCCTTCATCGGCTTCGGCCAGGGCTGGGCGATGACGCTGCTGGCGCGGGCGATGATCCTCGCCATGGCGGCGGTCTCGCTCTGGCTGCTCGTCGGGGGTGCAGGGATGGTCAGCCTCGGCCATGCCGCGATGCTCGGCATCGGCGCCTATGCCGTGGTGATCCTGGACGACGCGCGGGTCACGGAGGGGCTGGTGGTCGCCGCCGTCGCAATCGGCGCCGCGGCGCGCTTCGCGCTGCTGACCGGGGCGGTGGCGGTGCGCACGTCCGGCGTGCATTTCATCATGATCACCCTGGCCTTCGGACAGATGGCCTTCTTCACGGCCTCCTCGCTCGCGGCCTATGGCGGCGACGACGGCTACACCCTCTATGCCCGGAACACGTTCGCCGGCACAGGTTGGATGGAAGACCGGGTCGCCTTCCATTTCCTCTGCCTCGGCCTGCTCGCGGCGGTCTACATCAAGTGCCGCGTGCTCATGGCCTCCCGTTTCGGGCGGGTGCTGCGGGCGGCGCGGGAGAATCCGCTGCGGGCGCAGGCGCTCGGCTTCGCACCCTATCGCTACCAGTTGACCGCCTACGCGATCGCCGGCGGGATCGGCGGGCTGGCGGGCATGCTGCTGGCCAACGCGACCGAGTTCGTCGCGCCCTCCTTCCTCGCCTGGCAGCGCAGCGGCGACCTGCTGTTCATGGTCATCCTGGGCGGCGTCGCCAGCCCGCTCGGCGCGGTCATCGGCGCGCTCTCCATCGTGCTGGTCGAGGAATGGCTGGCCGAGCTCACCACGCATTGGCGGATGATCTTCGGGCCCCTGCTGATCCTGGCCGTGCTGTTCCTGCGCGGTGGCCTCGCCGGCATCCCGGCGATGTTTCGCCGTGGCTGAGCCGGTCCTCCTCCTCGACCGCCTGGGCAAGCGCTTCGGCGGCCTTACCGTGACGGACGACGTGTCGCTGGCCATCCGGCCCGGGGAGATCCACGCCGTCATCGGTCCCAACGGCGCGGGCAAGACTACGCTGATCAACCTCGTCTCCGGAACGCTCCGCCCCGATGCGGGCCGCGTGCTGCTGAGCGGGCGCGACGTCACCGGCCTGCCCCTGGCGCGACGGGCGAGGCTCGGGCTGGCGCGCAGCTTCCAGGTCTCCTCGCTGCTGCCCGGCTTCTCGGCGCTGGAGAATGCGGCGCTGGCGGTGCAGGCGCGCAGCGGATCGTCCTTCCGCTTCCTGCGTCCGGCGGCGTCGGAGCGCGCGCTGAACGACCAGGCGATGGCGGCGCTGGACCAGGCTGGGCTCGGCGCCCGCGCCGATGTTCCCGCCGCAGCCCTGAGCCACGGGGAGCGTCGGCAACTCGAACTCGCCGTCGCGCTGGCGATGAACCCGCGGCTGCTCCTGCTCGACGAACCCCTCGCCGGGGCGGGGCCGGAGGAGACGGAGCGCCTCGTCACGCTGCTGCGCGGCCTGAAGGGCCGTTACGCCATCCTGCTGGTCGAGCACGACATGCAGGCCGTCTTCGCCCTCGCCGACCGGATCTCCGTTCTGCTCTATGGCCGCATCATCGCATCGGACCTACCCGACGCGATCCGCGCCGATCCCGCGGTGCGCGCCGCCTATCTTGGCGAGGATGCCTGATGCTGTCGGTGGAGGACCTCCGCGCCAGCTACGGCGCCGCCCCGGTGCTGCAGGGCGTCTCGCTCGCCGTCGCGCCGGGCGAGGTCGTGGCTCTCCTCGGCCGCAACGGCATGGGCAAGACCACCACCATCCGCGCCATCATGGGCCTGCTGCCGAGCCAGGGCGGCCGCATCGCCGGTGGCCGGATCGTCGTGGCGGGCGCCGAGGTCACCGGCCAGCCGCCGCACCGCATCGCCCGGCGCGGCCTCGGCCTTGTGCCGGAAGGCCGGCAGGTCTTCCCGACCCTGACGGTCGAGGAGAACCTCACCGCGACCGCCGCGACGCGCGACACGGCCCCGCGCTGGACCCTGGCCGCGATCTACGCCCTCTTCCCGCGCCTCGCCGAGCGGCGCCGCAACCTTGGCAGCCAGCTTTCGGGCGGGGAGCAGCAGATGCTGGCCATCGGGCGCGCCCTGATGACCAACCCTTCGCTGCTGATCCTGGACGAGGCGACCGAAGGGCTCGCGCCGCTCATCCGGGCCGAGATCTGGTCCGTGCTCGCCCGCCTGAAGGCCGACGGCGAGGCGATCCTGGTCATCGACAAGTCGCTCGCCGCGCTGCTGCGCCTGGCCGACCGGCACGTCATCCTGGAGAAGGGCCGCAGCGTGTGGTCGGGCAGCAGCGCGGCCCTGGCCGCATCGCCCGAACTGCGCGACACTTATCTGCATGTCTGAACAGGGAGAGCATCCATGATCCAGGAAATTCCCGGCATCACCCGCGCCGGCACCGGCTTCGACGGTACCGACGGCACGGTCTGGAACATCCTCGGCCAGACCTACTACCCGAAGCAGGCCTGCGAGAGCAGCTTCAGCTTCGAGG
>JAIYAI010000370.1 GCA_027489135.1 Acetobacteraceae bacterium | reverse complement strand
GCGAGGGGCCGTGCCTCGGGCGTGCCATCGGCGACGCCACGCGGCGCCACTCGCGCGGCGACCCGCGACGGGGATGGCGTCCGCGCGACAGCGACCGGCGGGGGGCCGGGCATGACCGGCGGCGGCATTGGCAGGGCGTCGGCGACCGCGGTTTCGTGCGGTGCCTCCGGGGCAGCATCGTGCATGATGTCGTCTGCCGGGGCCTCGGCGGCGTGGGATGGCGACGGCTCGGGCGGGGCCTCGACGGGCGCCGGTTGCGGCGGGGGCAACGGCGCGGGGAAGATCTCCGCCGCGGTCGGCGGCGCCGGCGCGATGCCGCCCGGCACCGCGACGGCCGGTGGCAACGCCAGGTCGAGGGGCACGAGCGCCGACACGGCCTGCATCGGCACCAGGGGTGGAATAGAGGCCGCGGCGAGTTGGATCGGTGGCTGGGCAGGCATGGCGGGTGTGGGCGACACCTGCTGCAGCATCGGTGGCGGCGCGACGGGAGCGGCGACCTCCCCCGACGCATCAGCCGCCTCGTCCTCCGCCGTGCCCACCTGTGATGCCTGGTCGTCTCCGGCGGACGCCAGCGTGGCGATTTCGACGATCACGCCCTCCGTCAGGACCGGGGCGGGCGTGACGCGCCACGGGCCGAGCAGGACGAGTGCGCCGAGCGAGGCATGCAGCAGCGCGGCGCAGGCGGCGGCGCCGGCTAGGCGCGAAGCGTCGCGGCCGTCGTCGTGCCACCCTGCCGTCCGGAGCTGTGCCGCCGTCGACATGCTGCTCAGAAGCGACCGACGAGGTTGACCGCCGCGTAGCGACCGGGCTGGGCGTAGAGGTCGATGATCGGGCTGGTCCGCGACACGCCGATGGTGTCGGCGGTCTGGAAGTACTTGGTGTTGGTGAGGTTGAAGAGGCCGAAGTTGATCGTGAAGGCGTTCCCGAGGCTGTACTGCGCCGCGAGGTCGAGCACGGCATAGGCTGGCGCCTGGAAATAGGTGGCGCTGCTGACGCGCGTGTTGCGCAGCGCGCCGGTCGCGGTCGCCTGAACGCCAAGACCGGCGAAGCGCGTGCCCTCCAGCGCCTTCCAGGCGAGACCGAGCACGCCCTGCAACGGATTCACGCCGTCCACGGGCTGGCCGGTATCGGTGTTCTGGCCATTGGCATAGGCGAGCGCGCCGCGCAGGCCCCATTCCTCGTTGATCCGCCACTCGCCGCGCGCCTCGACGCCGGCGATGCGGACGCTCTTCACGTTGCCGTACTGGAACTGCTGCAGGCCGCCCGAGATGCCGAGGAGCCGGGTCTCGATGAAGTCGCGGTAGCTGTTCCAGAAACCGGCGAGCTGGACGGAGGAGCCATCGCCGAAACGGCCGCGGAAGCCGACCTCGATGCTGTTGACGTATTCAGGCTGAAGATTGCCGTTGGGCAGGATCTCGTAGCCGAAGGTGCGGTTCGAGAAGCCGAAGCTCGCGGTGTCGTAGGGCGGCGCCCGGAAGCCGGCGGCATACTGGCCGTAGAGCTGGTAGCTTGGCGTGATGCGCCAGGTCACGCCGAGCTTGGGCGACACCGCGAACGCGTTGATGTCGCTGACAGAGGCGGCGTTGCCGGTGGCGGCGGAGCGGTAGAAGTCGGCATCCGGATGGGTCCGCAGGGTGTACCAGTCGAGCCGGACCGCGGGCAGGAAGTCGACGGGGCCGTAGCTGAATTCATCCTGCAGGTAGAGGCCGGTGCGGACGCTGGTGGTGTCCGGGAAGTTCTTGTTGGGAAAGGCCTCACCCGCGACCGTCGTAGCGATGGCGCCTGTCGCCAGGTTCCATTCGAAGCGATCGCGCGGGCGCGATGTCTGCGTGTGCACCAGCGAGAGGCCGTAGGTGAAGCGGTGCTGCGCGCCGAGCATGGCGACGCTTGTGTTGAACTGAGCCTCGAGCCCGCCGAGCGCCTGGGTCTGCAGCACGTTCGTGTAGCGGTAGCGATTGGGCTGCGACGCAAAGGGGCTGCCGGTGCCGACATAGCGGTCCTGCTCCGTCAGCTCCCGGCGATTGAGATAGGCATAGTAGGCGGTGACGGCGCTGGTGTCGGCGATCAGCAGGGGCTCCGTGCGGAACCAGTCGAGCTGCACGCGGGCGCGCATGGTGTTGTCGTTGCCGGTGCTGTCCTGCACCGTGGTGCCGGGCCCGCCGCCGGCGCCGGGCGTGAAGACCTGGTCGGTCAGCAGGTCGGTCTTCACGGCGCGGGTCAGGACCTCGCCCGTCAGGCGGACGGAGTCGGTCGCGGTGGGGCGCACGACCGCCCGGGCGAGGGCGCTGTTGGTCGCGTAGAGCTGGGGGTTGGGCGCGAGCCGTCCGTTCGGCGTCAGCTCCTGCCCGTCGCGGCGGGTGTAGAGGAGCATCGCCTCCACCTGACCCTGGCGCGCCGCGAGGGTGGCAGTTTCGCTCAGCGACCGGTCGGCGCCGCTGAAGCCGAAGCGGCCGGAGATGAAGATGTCCCGGTCGCGCGTGAGGTAGTCGCCCGGATCCTTCAGGATGAAGTTCACCACGCCGCCGATCGCGTCCGAGCCGTAGAGCGCGGAGGCCGGGCCGCGCACGATCTCGATCCGGCGGACGCTTTCGAGGTCGACGAAGTCGCGGGTGAAGGTGCCGGCGCCGATGTTGCTCTCGGGAAAGTCGGGGAGCCGCGTGCCGTCGGTCAGCACCAGAACGCGATTGCCGCCGACGCCGCGGATGACGAAGTTGCCGCCGCCGCCGCGCAGCGGCTGGTTGTCGTAGGAGACGCCCGGCTCGTAGCGGATGGCGTCCTGCGGCCGGACGGCGTTCTGCCGTTCGAGCTGCTCGGCCTCGATGACGGTGACGGTCGCCGGAACGGACCCGACGGTGCGCGGCGAGCGCGTGGCCGTGGAGGTGACGGCGTCAAGCGCGGTGGCCGGCCCGGGTTCGTCCGCATCCGGCGATGGGGACGCGTCGGGCGCCTGCGCGAGCGCTCCGGTCGGGAGCGCGAGCAGCAGGGCAACGAGAGCGGCGCGCGGCCGAGGGGATGGCGCTTGGAGCATGCCTGGTCTGACCTTCTTGCGGGGCTGACCTGGCTTGCTGGCGCGCTGGATCGCGGCTGGCTGGCTGGGCTGGAACTACTTGGTGAGGATTAGCTTGTTGTTGCCGGTGATCCTGAGCCGATAGTCTTCGTCGCCGTGGCGGATGACGAGCTCGCGGCAACCAGCGAGGAGCGCATCGCTGGTGATGACCGGTGGCCCGGTGCCGCCGGGTCCGGGCGGGCGCAGCGGCTTGGGGAGCGCGACCGGCGAATCCTTGTTTCGAGCCATGTGGTTTCCCGCCGACACGGCGGCCATTCCGTCCAGTGTGGAGGTAGGCCTCTACAGCGCTGCATGCGTAATTGCAAGTGATTCGCATTTGCGAAAACTTTCCCGGCGGGACTGTTTGGCCGTGGAGATGGCGATCGGGGTCCTGAACCGGCGTACCGCGACGATGACGGCGGACAGCATCCTGTTCGCCTGAACCGGGGGCGGTGACCCGGCGACGGGTGGTGTGCATGCATGAGGTCGGTTTCGGGACTCGGCGGTCCTCGCTTGCGGCGCCGTTGTCATCCGGGACGTATCGGGTTCAATCTCGTTCCGTGAAGGGGTGTCGGAGGGTGCGGCAGGGGCCGCGCTCGCCCTCGCACAGGGGTGGAAAGGCTTGACCAAGGCGGTAGCGCAGGATTTCGCGGCCAAGCTCCGCATCGTTGCCGTGGTGCTCGATTGCGGGACTCGCAAGGAGCTCTGTGCCGCCTTCCGCGCCGCCGATCCGCGCACCCAGTTCGAGGTGGAACGCACCCAGAAGTGGCTGCAGGGCCGGGCGGTACCGCGCTCCGGCCAGGTGCCGGCCGAGATCGCCCGCATCCTGGGGCTTGCCCAGGGTGGTGCCTGGGTCTCCGCCTGCTCGCCCGAGGATTTCCTGGCGGCTGTCGCGGCGCGGCGCGGCCTGGATCCCGCCACCATCGGCCGCATGGCCGCGAGCTGGGGCGGGGCAGAGCCGCCGACCACCGTCGCTCCGTCGCGCCCGGTCCTGGCCGGCAACAACCATCACCTGCTCGGCCGCTACGCTTGCTACTCGCCGGCGTGGTCGCCCTATTTCGCCGGCCAGCTCATCCGCGGCTGCCTCGTTCTGGAGGCGCGTGGCGAGGGCATCGCTGCCACCTATACCGAGCGCCTCGTGGGACAGCGTGTGGGCTTTCAGGGCAGCGCCGTCGCCACCGGCCGTTCCCTCCACCTCGACATGCGCGAGCCAACCGGCGGCTTGCCCGTGTTCATGAGTACCTTCCTGCCGGGGCCGCCTGCCAGCGTGCTGTGCGGTGTCATGGCTGGCGTGGTCGCCCTGTCGCACGAGGCGAAGCCGACCGCCGGGCGGATCGTCATGGTGCGCGTGCCGGCCGGGGGCCGCGACCCGGAGTCCGACAACGGCTACATGCCGGCCACGCCCAAGGCGATCGACGCCGATCTGGCCAGGCTCGGCCTGGTCTTCCCGGCAGGTGCGACGCCCGGGGAGGCGATCCGGCAGCTCTTCTTCCGCCGCCCTCCCGAGGCGCTGGTGGATCAGGTGTCCGACGAGGACCAGGCGCGGCTGACCCAACTGATGGATACGGCGCATCTGCTGATCGGGTCGTTGGCATAGCGGAGTTCGGGGAAGGGCGGGCGGCTGGTCTGCCCCGGTGCGGGGAGTGGGGGCGCATGGTCCGCCCCGGTGCGGGGAGCGGGGGCGGCTGGTCCGCCCCGATGCGGGGACGGGGCCGGTGCCGCGCCCGCGGCCAGGACCTGCCGTCGAAGCGCGTGGAGACCGCTTTCGCGCCGCGGATCGGGCCAGCGTCATCGTGCCGCTCCCGCCAATGGCACCATCGAAGGGGGGCACGACGCGTCGCCTTGCGCAGTGTCGCGCACAGGTCGCGTGGGCGGGCCCGACCGATGGCGAAGGGCACAGCCTTCCCCGCAGATCCAGGGGCTCAGCAAGCGGGTCCCGCCCGGCATTGCCCGCGCTCTCCCGCGCGCGGCGTCAACGGGGCGTCGGGCCGGGCCAGGTGGGCTGGATGAAGGGCTGCACGATCACGGGCGCCTGGGCCGGGGCCTCGGTGTCCGGCGCCACCACCCCGCAACCGGGTCGCAGGACCCCGCAATCCCAGCGAAAGCCCGGGGGAAGGCCGGTCAGGCTGCCGCCGGCATCGAAGCGGCAGAGGCAGAGCTTGGTAGCGAAGCAGAAGGTCATCCCCTCCCGCTGCGCCAGGCACATGGGCACGGCCGCAGGCTGCGCCATGGCAGGCAGGGGCAGGAGAAGAAGCAGCACGGGCAGGGCGCGTCGCATCGGGCGATCCTGCACGGCCGAGGTTTCGCGGACATGAAAAAGGCCCCGGACCTGCGCCCGGAGCCCCTTCCGATCACGCGCGCGGGTGGCGCTACTTGAGCACCACGGCCTGACGACCGCGCTGGCCATCCCGAACCTCGAGGTTCACCTTCTCGCCCTGCTGGACGTCCTGGCGGCCGGCGCGATGCAGGACGGAGGAGTGCAGGAACACGTCCTGGCCGCCATCGTCCGGGGTCACGAAGCCGAAGCCGCGCACCTGGTCGAACCACTTCACCGTGCCGTTGATGGCGTAGGTCGGGCCGCCCGCGTCGCGGTCGCCGCCGAAATCGCGGCGCGGCGGCGGACGATCCCCGAAGGCGCGGGGCGGGCGATCGCCAAAGCCGCCGCCACCGCCACCGAAGCCACCACCACCGCCGAAGCCGCCGCCGCCACCGAAGTCGCGCCGAGGGGGACGGTCACCGAAGCCACCGCCGCCACCGCCGAAGTCGCGCCGCGGGGGACGATCCCCGAAGCCACCGCCACCCCCGAAGTCACGCCGCGGGGGACGATCGCCAAAGGGCCGCGGGGGACGATCCCCGAAGCCACCGCCACCGCCGAAGTCACGCCGCGGCGGGCGGGCGCCGGCACCGCCGCCCTCGCCACGCTTCAGCTCGACGATCCGGGTGACGAGGCGACGGCCCTGGCGGTCCGTGCCGATTTCGCAGACGAGCGTGTCGCCGCTGTCAGGCGGTTCGATGTTCGCGTCGGTCAGAGCCGAGGCGTGGAAGAACACGTCCTGACCATCGGGCCCCAGCACGAAGCCGAAGCCCTTTCGGGCGTTGTACCACTTCACTTCGGCCGAGATCGGCCCGGACTCGCCCGTCATTTCAGAATCGGAAGGCACTTGAGTTCGTATCCGTATTGGTGGGGGTGACGGCAAGGACAATTGCTGCCGAGATGAAGCATGGCACCCATTGGGGCGCAATGCACGCGCTTTTTCCGTGGAACGCCGATCACCGGATCAGGCGAGTCAAGCGCGTCATGCCTCACCCGAATCGCCGGGCGGGCCGGGCCGCCTCTCACCCGAATCGCCGCGGATCGTATGCGGACAGATCGATCTCCGGCGCCCGCCCCGTCAGCACCTGCGCCACCACGCGTCCCGTCCGAGGTCCCGCCACCAGCCCGACATGGCCATGGCCGAAGGCATGCACGATGTCGGCGCTGCCCCGGGCCGGACCGAGGCAGGGCAGCCCGTCCGGCATGCTCGGCCGACGCCCCATCCAGAGCTTCACCCGCTCCGCCGGCAGGTCGCGCGGCAGGCCGGGGAAGCTGCGCAGCAGGTGGTCGCGCAGGATCTCCGCACGCTTCCAGTTCGGCGCCGCCTCCAGCCCGGCGATCTCCACCTGACCGGCGCAGCGCAGCCCGCGATTGGTCCAGGTGATCGACATCTTGCCGTCGGAGGGCATCAACGGCGTGCGCGGGCCCGTCCCCGGATCTTCGATCATAGCGTGGTAGCCGCGCTCGGTCTCCAGCGGCACGGCGTCCCCCGCGGCTGCAGCGAGGTCCTTCGACCGCGCGCCCGCCGAGATCACGGCCCTGTCGGCTGCGATCTCCCCGGCCTCGGTCAGCACGGCCCGCAGCCGACCCCCCTCGATCCGGAAGCCGGTGGCGCGGGCGGTGCGGCGTTGCGCGCCCTGCGCCTCGGCCAGGGCGACCAGCGCCGCGACATAGGCGCCGGGGTCGAGGCAGTGGCCGCCTTCCTCCACCAGCACGCCGAAGCCGTAGCGGCGGTCGAGGCCCGGTTCCCGCTGGCGCATTTCGTCGGCGTCGAGTTCGATCCATTGGATGCCGGTGTTCTTCCGCACCCGCCAGGCCATCGCCTCGGCCTCGAACTCGGCGCGGGAGGGATAGACATACATCAGCCCCTGCCGGCGGATCAGGTCGGCGACGCCGGCCTCCGCGGCCAGGGCGGCGTGCAGGGCAGGGGCATCGGCCAGGATGGCGCGCAGCGCATGGGCGGTCCGCTGCACCTTTGCCTCGGTCGAGCCGGAGGCGAGATACCGCAGCAGCCAGGGCGCGACCTTCGGCAAATAGGACCAGCGGATCGCCAGTGGCCCGAGCGGGTCCATCAGGTAGGAGGGCACCTTCTTCCAGAGCCCCGGCACCGCCGGCGGGATCACCGACATGGGGCTGAGCCAGCAGCCATTGCCGTAGCTGGCGGCCTGCTCCCCGCCCGGCGAGCCGGGATCGAGAACGGTGACCTCATGCCCCGCGCGCTGCAGTTCCAGCGCGGCGCAGGCGCCGACGATGCCGGCGCCAATGACGACGGTATGGGTCATCGCGCGACGCGCCCCGGGTCATGGCCCGCCAGCAGCGAGACATGCGCGCTGACCACGCGCCATCCGTGATCCGGCAGGCGGACCATGATCTTCGTCTCCCGCCCGACCAGGCCGGAATCGAGCCGCTCGTATTCCAGGTGGGTGCAGGCGAAGTCGCTGCCGAAGCTGGTGATGTGGATCTTGCGCTGGGCGCGCGGCGCGTATTTCGCCACGCTCGCGCGGAAGGCGCGGATCGCCTCGATCCCGTAGAGGATTTCCGTGACGCCGAAGCGCACGGTGCGCGGGTCGGGCCAGAAGCTGGCGTCCAGCACGGAGCCGTCGTTCTCGGCGATGGCGCGCTCGTAGCGGTCGAAGACGGCGCGGGCCTCGGCGATCACCGCCGGGTCGTCGATCTGCATGGCTAGAATCTCCGTGGCCGCAGCCCGGCGTGGAACCAGGTGATCATCGAATAGATGTCGTAGACCGGCAGCCCGATCGCATCGCGCAGCGCCGCCGCATAGGGCGGCATGTTCGTGCATTCCAGCACGATGGCGCCGATATCGGGATGCGCCGCGACCAGTGCGCGGCCGGCATCGAGGATGTCCTGCTCCGCCAGGTCGAGATCCATGTCCACGGCCTCCGACTTGATCAGCACGCGGAAGAACTCGCGCCCACCCTCCGTGCCGACCACGGGCGTATCCAGCGGCACGCCGGCGGCTTCCAGGTGCCGCGGCGTCAGGCCGGCCTTGTTCACGGTGATCACCCCGACCCGCTTCCCCGGTGGCAGCGTCGCCTGCACCCAGGGCACCTGCATCAGCGAGGAGGTCGCCACCGGCACCTGCACGGCGGCGGCGAGTTCCTGCTGGAACAACGACAGGAAGCCGCAATTGGTGGTGATCGCCTCGGCGCCGAGCGAGACCAGGTCCTGCGCCGCCGCGATGAAATCCGGCAGCAGGCCGCGCGCGCCCTCGATCACCACGCGCTCCGGCGAGGCGCCGCGCACCACGCGGAACAGCACGGGAAAGGGCCAGGTCTCGCCATTGCCCATGTCGCCCAGGACGCGCGGGAAGCGCGCCTCCAGCATCAGGATGCCGAGCGGCGCGCCGTAGATCGACTTGCCGCCGCGGGCAACGCGGCGCGGGGCTTGCATTCTCTCACCGGGACTGTCCATCCAGTCAGCCTAACCGGACCGGCGCGTGCCGGGAACCGAGCACAGGAGAAACCGGGATGCTCCGTCGCGTGATCCTTGCCAGCGCCCTGGCGCTTGGCCTCGGCACCGCTGCTGAGGCGCAGGAGGCGCCCTGGCCCAACCGCCCCATCACCATCATCACCGGCTTCCCGAATGGCGCGGGGACGGACATCTACGCGCGGCGCCTTGCCGATCCGCTGTCGCGCGCGCTCGGCCAGCCCGTGGTGGTGGACCACCGCACCGGCGCGGGGGGCAACATCGGCTCCGACTTCGTCGCCAAGGCGCGGCCCGATGGCTACACCTTCCTGCTCGGCACGGCGGGAACGCACGCGATCAACGCGACGCTCTACCGCAACCTGCCCTTCCACCCCTTCCGCGACGTCACGCACATCGCCATCCTTGGCGACGTGCCGAACGTCCTGCTGGTCAGCCCGGAAAAGCATCCTGACTGGCGAAGCTGCGGCGCCGTGATCGCGGCGGCGAAGGCGCGGCCCAATACGCTGACCTATGCCTCCACCGGCAACGGCGCCTCGACGCATCTCGCCGGCGTGCAGTTCGCCGTCGCCGCGGGCATCGAGCTGACCCACGTGCCCTATCGCGGCCAGCCCGGCGCGATGCAGGCGCTGCTGGCGAAGGATGTCGACCTCTTCTTCAACCAGGTCGGGCCGGCGCTGGCGCTGATCCAGGCGGGGACGGTCCGCGCGCTCGGCGTCACCACGCCGCAACGCGTGCCGGCCCTGCCGGAGGTACCGACCATCGCCGAGGCCTGCGGCCTGCCGGGCTTCGTCAGCACCACCTGGTACGGGCTGTTCGGCCCGCCGAACCTGCCGCCGGCGATCGCGCAGCGGATGAACGCGGAGGTCGCGCGGATCATCGGCGCGCCGGATTTCCAGAAATGGCTGGTGGAGAACCAGGGCATCACCCCGCCGGCGGACCTGACGGCGGAGGGGTTCCGGCGGATCCACGAGCAGGACATCGGCCGCTGGGCGGAGATCGTGCGGCGGTCCGGGGCCCAGGTGGACTGACACCGATGGCCCGGATCGTTGTCACGCTCAGGGGCCCCTCGGACGCGCCCTGCTGAGCACGCCGTCGGCGTGACACACAAACCTCCGGTTTGCTTGGCTTCGCGCCACCGGGCGCGGCGGCCGTTCGGGCGTTCGGCCCGGTCAAGAGACCGGGCCGCTGGTATGAAACGGGCGCAGGGGCAGCGTCTTGGGGCGCTTGCAACGACCGGTGCAGTCTGGCATTCTTCTAACATGTCAGACTACATGCCAGTGCCGTGTCCCTGATGACCGCAGTCGAGGCCCCGGCCTCGCTGACCGAACAGGCCCTGGACACGCTGCGCCGGGACATCCTCTCGACCCGCATGGCCCCGGGGGAGGCGCTGTCCGAGGCTGCGACCGCCCAGCGCCTCGGCCTCGGCAAGGCGCCGGTGCGCGCGGCGCTGGCCCGCCTCGCCGAGGAAGGGCTGGTCCAGGCCCTGCCGCGCCGGGGCTGGGTCGTCTCCCTCGTCACCATCCGCGACATCCACGAGGTCTTCGACCTCCGCCTGCTGCTGGAGCCCGAGGCCGCGCGCCGCGCCGCCGGCCGCGTCGATGCCGAGGCGCTGCGTCGTCTCGATGCCGTCTGCGCAGAGGGCTACCGGCCCGAGGACCCAGCCAGCGCCGCCGCCTTCCTTGCCGCCAACCGGGGCTTCCACGTCGCCGTCGCGGAGCTGTCCGGCAACACGCGCCTCGCGCGCCAGATCGGCCGCCTGCTGGATGAGAGCACCCGCATGCTGGTGCTCGGCCTCCGCCGCCGCGACCGCAGCGGCGAGATGGCGCATGAACATCTCGCACTGATCGAGGCGCTGGCACTCGGCCGCGCCGAGGCTGCCGCATCGCTCATGCAGGAGCAGGTCGCGGAAAGCCGCGCCATGGTGCTGGCCGCGCTGACCGCTCCCGATGCCCTGACCGCCGTCTGAGGACCCGCGCCATG
>JAIYAI010000586.1 GCA_027489135.1 Acetobacteraceae bacterium | reverse complement strand
GCTGATCGACGCCGTGCTTGGCAAACAGCGGCACCGGATCGCGCGCCAGCCGCACCTTGGAGGCGTGCTGCGGCATCAGCATGCGCATGAAGTCGCGCGCGTCCTGGTAGGCGTCCTCGCCCTCGATGACGATCTCCTCCACGTCGCGGGAGAAGACGTCGCGGATGGCGCGCTTGATGAGGTCCGCTTCCTCGTAGATCAGCGCCGGCGCGGAACTGGCCAGCGTCCGTTCGCGGATATTGTCCCACAGGCGCAGCAGGTATTCGCAGTCGCGCCTGATCTCGGGCTTCGGCCGCTGCGCGCCGGCGGTGCGCACGATCAGCGACATCCCGTCGGGCAGCCCGACCTCGTCGATCGCCTCGCGCAGGCGCTTGCGGTCCGTCGCCGAGGTGATCTTGCGCGAGACGCCGCCGCCGCGCGGCGAGTTCGGCATCAGCACGGAGAAGCGGCCGGCGAGCGAGATGTAGGTGGTCAGCGCCGCGCCCTTGGTGCCGCGCTCCTCCTTGACGACCTGCACCAGCATGATCTGCCGGCGCTTGATGACTTCCTGGATCTTGTAGTGGCGCAGGAAGCGCGGCGGGATGCGGCGCTCCTCGCGGCCATTGTCGCCGTCCTCGGGGCCTTCGCCGCCGAGCGTCTCGGGCGGCGCCTCCTCCTCGGTGTCGTCGCGCTCCTCGGCGTCGCGGTCCTCGCGGGGGCGGTCGTCGCGCCGGCTGCGGCTGCGGCTGCTGCTGTGGCGGCGGGCAGGGCGGGGCTCGCCGCGCCCGGGCGTCTCGTCCTCCGCGGCGTCTGCTGCCTCGCCGGTCGCGACCACCGCCGTGGCCGCGGTCTCGAGCGCCTCAGCCGGCGCGGCCTCGAAGCCGGTGGCCTCGCCGGCCGGCGCGGCGTCGAGGGCAGCGCTGATCGGACCGTCCGCGACCTCGGCGGCGATGCCGGACGGCGCCGCCATGTCGGTGGCGGGCGTGGGGTCGAGGGCCGACGCATCGATGCCAGCCGGGGGGGCTGCGGACGCTACATCGGTGTCGGGCGCGGGGCTCGTGGCCGACGCATCGGTGGCGGGCTGGCCCTCCGCCGCCTCGGCGGCCATGGGCATGGCGCCGGCCAGGGTCTCGACCGGATCCGCCGCGGCGGCGACCGGCGCTTCGTGCTCCGATGCGCCACCCTCGCTCTCGGCCGCCGTGGCGGAGGCGAGCCCGGCGGGCGCCACGGACTCGGCGGCGATGTTGGCCTCGGCCATGGCGGCATCGACCACGACGTCGATGATGCGGGCGGGCGTGGCGGCCTCGGCCCCCACTGCCCCGGCAGCCGCTGCCTCGGGCTCGGGATCGTCGCGGCGGGAGATCTCCGCCTCCGCGGCGCGGTCCATCGGCGATTCGGGGATCGGGTCCTCGTCCGCCTCCTCGGCCTCGCGGGCTTCCTCGGCCTGCATCTGCAGCAGGCGCTGCCGGTCGGCGACGGGGATCTGGTAGTAGTCGGGGTGGATCTCGCTGAAGGCGAGGAAGCCGTGGCGGTTGCCGCCGTACTCGACGAAGGCGGCCTGCAGGCTGGGCTCCACCCGCACGACCTTGGCGAGGTAGATGTTGCCCTTCAGGGGCTTCCGCGTCGCCGCCTCGAGGTCGAACTCCTCGAGCCGGTTGCCATCCAGCACCACGACGCGGGTTTCCTCCGCGTGGGATGCATCGATCAGCATGCGCTTGGTCATGAAGCGGTGCTCTCCGCGCCGCGGCGCGCAGGGGGCGCCGGCGACGGAACAGGGTGGAAGCGACCGATGTCGGACGCAGGGCGCGGCTGCGGCATGGGCATGCTGCGGCGATCCGTCCTCTCTCGGCGAGGCGCTGCGCGGGACGGACCCGGCGCGATCGGCGCACGGGGCCGACCCGGGGCGGCGCCCCTGGGTCAGAGCCCCCCGCGGCGCCATGGCGCGCGTTGCCCCGCGCAGTGGCGCGGGGGCGGGACAGCGTCCGGACGCGTGACCGACGGATTCGGGGCGCCTGTGTGACTTCGGCGATCCCCGCGGGGTCCTTGCGCGACCGGTCCCGCGCGGGCGAAGGGGGGCGCGAAGCCGCCGCGGGCACCGGGGGACCGACGAAGTGCTGGGCTGCGGACCGGATGATCCGCCGACCCAAGGCCGGGCTCGGCGCCGCGGGTGGCCCCCTGGATCGCACCGATGCCGCCTGACCCGAGGACCTTGCCGTCGGGCCCATGGCTTCCGGGATGGAAGCGGGCGGACCGGGGCGGGGGGTGGACCGCGCCGTGACCTCCGCCGGCAGCGGGCGCTACCGGGGCAACCCAGCATAGAAGAGGGGGGTTGCTTCCACAAGGGCGATGGGTGGGGATCCGGCGCCTGGGCGTGCCGCCAGCGGGCCTGCTGCAGCGCAGCGTGCAGCCGGGACACGCCGCCGCGTTCGCTGCCGCCGCGTATCAGCCCCACATGGCAAATATCCGTGCCGTCGTGATATTCTCAGCGCCTGATCACGCAACGGGGGAAGGGGCGGTGGCTCGGCCCGGCAGGAGGGGCAAGGACCTCGGGAGCCCCGATGGGAGCCCAGGTCGGTGTGCCGACAGGAGTCCCGATGGCAGCCCGGGGCGGAGGCCCGGCGGCGAGATGGCCGGGCGCCGCGCCATGCTGGCGCTCGTGCTCCTCGGCGCTGCCGCCCGCCCTGCAGCCGCCGCGCCCGAGCGGCCGACCCCGCGCCCGCAGCCGGCTCCGCGCCAGGTGCTGCGGCCGCCTGCCGCGCGCCCGCCGCCGGGACGTTCCGCCCCCGCGAACCGGGCCCCGGCACCGGCCGCCCCGCCTTCGGCCCGCCCCGCCGGGCCGCTCCCGCTGATCGTGCTCGATGCCGGCCATGGCGGGCGCGACCCCGGCGCCATCGGGGCCGGCGGCACGCAGGAGAAGCGCGTCACCCTCGCCGCGGCGCTGGAACTCAAGCGGCAGCTCGAGCGCACGGGCCGGGTGAGGGTTGTGCTGACCCGGTCGCGCGACGGCTTCGTGCCGCCCGGCGCTCGCATCGATCTTGCCCGGCAGCGCGATGCCGCACTGTTCCTGTCGCTGCACGCCGATTCTGCGCCTGGCGCCCGCGGGGCCAGCGTCTACACCCTGTCCGAGACCGCCTCCGATGCCCTCGCGGCCGGCCTGGCCCGGCGCGAGAACCTGGCCGACCGCGCCGGCGGCCTCGCCCTGCCGAGCGTCTCGCCCGAGGTGCAGCGCATCCTGCTCAGCCTGAT
>JAIYAI010000566.1 GCA_027489135.1 Acetobacteraceae bacterium | reverse complement strand
GGAGATGGCGCCGTTGTCGGTCAGGTCGCTGACCTCCGGCCGGACCCGCAGGTTCAGGCGTTCCGGCGACAGCACGGTGGGGACGAAGCCGAGGCTGATGCCGAACTGCTTGAACTCGATGCCGATCGCACCGGTCAGCGGGCTGGCGTTCACCGGCACCGGGAACTCGCCGCCGGCGAGGAAGCTCGCTACCTCGCCCGACTGGGCCGTCAGGTTCGGCTCTGCCAGGATGCTGATCAGGTTGTCGCCGGCCAGCGCGTCCACCAGCCCGTTGATGTCGAACCGCGAGGAGGTGTAGCGCAGGCCGTACCGGCCCGGGTCGGCAGAGCCGCCGGGGGTAGCGCCGGTGATCGCGTTGATCAGGTCGCGCCCGACGCCACCCGTGCGCATGCCCAGGATCAGCCCCGAGCCGTCATTGACCAGCGCGGCCCACTGGAAGCCGAGGTCGCGGGTGACCGTGCGCGACATCTCGGCGACGCGGACCCGCAGGCTCACCTGGATGGAGGAGAGCAGCTGCAGGCTGTTGATGACCGGCTTGCCCTCGCCCGCATAGGCCTTGGCGATCGCCTCGGCACGCTGTGCCTCCGCCGCCGAGGGGACGAGGCCGGTCAGGGCGAGGCCCTGATCCCCGAGATTGGCGACGCGCACGCCCTCACCGCCGCGCACAAGGCGGCGGATCATGCTCTCGATGCTGGCGGCGTTCAGCGCCGGGCCGGCGGCGACCGGTGCCGTAACGCCCGGCGCGGCGGCCGCGCTGCGCCCGCCCGCCACGGTCACGTCGTATTCGACGACCGGGGTGCCGTCCTCCGCCGTGGCGATGATGTTGGTGCGGCCGCCGGTGACGCCCATCAGGAAGATGCTGGTGGGCGAGGCCGGCTGAACACGCACGACTCGCGGGTCGGCGGCCATGATGGTGAAGGCCGGGGCGGGCAGCTGGACGAGCCGGCCGGAGCCTGCGTCGAGCTGGATGCTGATGGTCTGCGGCTGCGGCCGGGCGGCCGGGGCCGCGGGCGCCGGCGGCTGCACCAGGTTCGGCAGGCCGGGCGGGGTCTGCGCCTGGACCGGCGTGGTCAGGCCGGGGCGGCCCTGGCCGTCCGCTGCACCATAGGGGCCGGGCCGGGCGGGCGACGCCGAGAAGCCGGACCGCGCGGCGGCAGGCATGGGCGGCAAGGGCGGCGGCGTTGCCTGGGCCAGCAGCACCGGCGCGGGCGACAGGGCCGACGCGTCGCTGGCGGTATGCGTCTCAAGCGCGGCGACACGGCGCTCGGCGCCACGGGGCGCGGCAGCGTCGGGGTTGAGCGCCGCGGTTACCGCGGGCGTCGCCGCGGCCGGTGTGTCGCCCCGCGCCACCTGCGCCCTGTCGGCGATCTCGACGACGATGCGGTCACCGACGCGCTGGTGACGGATCTGCATGCCCGGGCTGGCGACGATCCGAAGGCCGTCGGGCAGCGCGGTGATGGAGGCGACGCGGCGCGGCGTGCGGCCGCCCAGCGCCCCGAGGTCGAAGGCCACGCCCTTCGGGAGGCGCAGCACCAGGGAATCCGTGCCGGCCTCGATGCGCGCGGCAAGGGTCTTCGGCGCGTCGAGCGTCAGCCGGCTGACCGGCCCCTGCTCCGACACGACGAGGGAGAGGCCCGCATCCTTGGCAGCGGCACCGGCGAGCGGCGCGATGGCGAGCATGAGGGCGAGGCAAGCGGCGACGCGCATCGGGTTTCCCGTCCAGGCGCCTGAGCGTTCGGTTGCCGTGCTGGCAGCCGTCATCGGAAATTGACCTCCTGCTGCTCGCCGCCCTGGATGACGCGCATCCGCGATCCCGACGAGGCATTCGTGCGGGCAAGCGCAGGAGACACGTCAGCGCCGAACAGCGACCCTCGGTTGTTCTCTGCTTCCCACGTTGCACCGTTCGCCGTTTGCGCGTCGAGATCGATAGAGCGCACCGTGAGGTCGATACGCCCGAGCCGTGTCGCCACTGCAACGCGTTCTGCCTGTTCCGGAGTCACCTCGAGCGTCACGGTGCGGGCGACGCGCCCGAGGCCGGTGTCGGAGGAGGAGCTCGCCCCGTGCGAAATCTGCTGGTCGACGGCGATGACGCGCACGTCCGAGAGGACCGTCTCGCCCACCACGCGCTTCGACACGGGTGCGCCGTCGAAGGTCTGGGTCAGGATCAGGTCGACCTGGTCGCCCGGCCAGATCAGGCCGGCGGTGCCGGTCACCGCATCGACGCCGACGGCGATGGCGCGGGTGCCTGGCCGCAGCACGGCGGCGAGGAAGCCGCGGTCGCGCGGGCGGAGCACGTCGCTGCGCAACACCGGCGTGTTGGGGTCGAGGTAGCGGCGCAGCAGCGCGCCGCGCAGCTCGGCGCGGATCTCGTCCGACATCTCGAGCGCGCCCTCGGGCACGGCCTCGGCGGGCAGTTCGCGCACCGTTAGGTCCTCGTCCTTCAGCAGGGTGCCGAGGCTGAGGGCCCGCGCGGCGACGATGACCCTGACCCGGGCCGGCGGCGGCGGCGGTGCCTCCGCGACCGCGCCCGTCGGGGCGGCGGCGGGCGGCATCAGCAGCTGCAGCCCGAGCACGCCGAGGCCGGTCGCGCTGAGCAGGAGCGAGAAGACGATGAGGACACGGAGGAGCATGGCTCAACCTCCAGCCGGCAGGAGGTGGACGATGATGCCGCCGGCCGCGATGGCCAGCGCGTAAGGCAGGGGTCCGCGTCGGCGCAAGCGCCAATGCTCCACCTGCAGAACCCGCTGCAGGAGCGGAGCGCCCACGCGGGAAAGCCTTGGCGGGCCGACCAGCGCGGGCCCGGCCAGATAGGCCAGGCCGAGCACGCCGCCGGCCATGACCGTGACGAAGATGAAGTCCCAGGTGCCCGCGGGCGACAGGCCGAGGGCCAGGGCCGCGCACAGCTTGACGTCGCCGCCGCCGAAGGCCCCGCGCATCGCGGCCGGGAGAAGCAGCAGGAACAGCACCGCCGCAACGGCGATCGACACGGCGACCTCGCCCAGGCCGAGCGCCGCGCGCGAGGCCAGGCCGAGCACGGCGATGGCGATCGAGAGGGAGTCCGGCAGAAGGCGCGTGGCTAGGTCGCGCCAGGCAGCGACGAGCAGCAGGCCGGCGATGGCGAAGGGGATCAGGGCGAGGAGATCAGCCATGACCCGCCCCCGTGCCGGATGACGGAGAGCGCCGGGGCAAGGCCGGCTGCAGACGGGAACGGTGCAGCATCAGCGTGATCCCCAGGTGCCGAGGGAACTCACCGCGTTGGTGATGGAGGTGCCCACGCGGGCGAAGGCGCCGTTGACCGGATCGCCCAGGACGGCCACCCCGCCGGCGACGATGATCACGACACAGACGGCAAGCACCGCATATTCCGCGGCGGATACGCCACGGCGGTCGTCGATCACGCTCCGTCGGAGCCATTCTGGGATCATGATCCGCATGGGGTCTTCCCGGCGGTTGGCGTTGCGGCTGTACGTGACGCGCCACGTCCCGGCGTGCCGGGCCTCAGCCGTGAAGGTCTGATCTCCGTCCTGTAGGCCGGCCGCCTTGCGCGATGCGGCCCTGCCGCGATCGGAACGGTCCGGACCATGGCCCGGTGGATGTCCGCCGCCCCCGATCGTGCCCATCGGGGCGACGACGACGCCGGCGAGGTGGAAGGGGAGGCTCCCGCCGCCCCCGAAGACCGCCACCCGAACCGGGTGGCGCCCTTGGGAGCGACTGGAAAATCCCAGCCTCGGATCAGCGGGCGACCGAGCCCTGGGTCGAGGTGATCTGCGTGCCGATGGCGGTGAACGCGTTCTGCAGCGGGCCGCGGAAAGCGGTGGCGGCGGCGCCGACGACGATGACGATGCCGACCGCGAGGATCGCGTACTCGGCGGCGGTCACGCCCTTGCGGTCGACGATGGCGGCGCGGGCAGAGCGGAAGAAGTTGCGGATCATGTCAGTCTCCCTTGGGTGTCGAAACAGAATACCTGCGAGCCGGCGGGTTTCGGGACGTGGTGTCGGCGCGTTGCTCGCAGTGTCCTGCGCACCGATCCACGAAACAGGATTTCGTCTTGGGGACCGCCCCTGCTTCGATGAGGAGAGAACCACATCGAGCCTGCACGCGTCAATAGTAAATCCTTGCTGCCCCGATGATGAACGAAGAGCTAATTTTGAGACGACTCAGGTGGTGCATCGGCACAACCATTTGGGGAGGAAACGTCGGATGACAACATATTGTGGGTCGAAGGTGAACGAAACACCATATCTTGTTTCCCCAGCTAGAGCGCATTCAGATGAATCTCTATTTTGAGGCAAATTCGACTCGCGAATGCGTGACCCCAACGCAACACGCAAGCTTCCATCCGGAGGTTTGCGAGGCCGCCTGCACGTCAACATGGTACCAGGCGGCATAACTGGCTCGACAAACCGTCAGGCACCGCGAATCAGATCGATAGGCGAGAAAATAATCGTTTTCAGAAACATTGCTTGAAATTTGGGTTCTCGGGGTGAAATTTTTCGGAATTCTTGGAACGCGCCGCGAAACCCGTCGGACACGACGCCGTGGATCGGATGCGCCTGAACACCCCAGCTGCCGGACCGCAATTGGATGCTCGCGGCGAAACGCGACGGACTACACAATCCATACGTGCGGATCGGCGCAGTTCTCTCGCCAGATGCGCGATCGGCCAGTGGCTTGGCAAGTGGAGCGCGCTGCTTGCCCCGGATATCGCCGACAGCGCCCGCGAGGTCGCAGCGCTCCCACCTGGCCCGATCAGTGCCACGGGGCGTCTCGGGCCCTGCACCCCGCTGCATGCGTGGCGCGGGATGCGGGCATCTCTCTGCCGTGGCGATCCCCGGGGCCGGGACAGGGCGCTCCGGCCCTGGGATGCTCCCCGCCAAGCCCGCCTGCCTGGAGGGCAGCGCCCGCGTCGGGGCGGTTGGCCTACCCGCTCTCCGTCCGCGTCTTCACAGCGGCCGGGGCGACGAGGCCACGCCCGTTAGCGGTCCTCATCGCCGGCGGCGCGATCCCGGTGGCTTCGCTGGTGCCGGGAGGGTGGCTGGAACGGGAGCCTTTGGTCGGCATCGGCCCCGCGCTGACTGACGGGCAGGTCCCCGGAAGCCTGTGGCCTCGTGCGGCGCAGCGATCGTTCCCCGGGGCTTTCCCGCGCGTGTTCCGCCAGGAAGCGACGGGGAAGGCAAGACAGGGGACGTCCATCACCGACCGGCGGCGGCAGGCCAGATGCGGCCTGCGCCATCACCTGGACACCAGCCGTGTCGCTCAGACGTGGAAGCTCTCGCCGCAGCCGCAGCGGCCCTTCTCGTTCGGGTTCGTGAAGGTGAATCCCGCCGAGAGCGCCTTCCGCTCGTAGTCCATCACGCTGCCGATCAGGAACAGGCTGGCCTTGCGGTCGATCAGCACCGTCACGCCCTGGTCCGTCACCTTCTCGTCCGTCGGCGCCGGCGACTCGGTCCAGGAGAGGTCGTAGGCGAGCCCAGAGCAGCCCTTGGTCTTCACCCCGATGCGAAGCAGCCGGCCCTGCTCGCCCTCC
Organism: Acetobacteraceae bacterium; assembly: GCA_027489135.1. Lineage (GTDB taxonomy): Bacteria > Pseudomonadota > Alphaproteobacteria > Acetobacterales > Acetobacteraceae > JAIEOP01. Next base: position 1,998 of record JAIYAI010000566.1, on the reverse strand, counting down.
GCGTACAGGGCGCGCAGGCGGTCCGCCGCGGCCTCCGTCAGGCGCATCAGGGGCGGCAGCTCGCGCCGGGGACGGGGGGGCGCCTTGGCGCCCTGTTCGGTCGTGGTGCTCATCGTCTTCGCACCTCCTAATACATATTGAGAGCGAGGCGGGCGTCCTCGCTCATCCGGCTCGGGTCCCAGGGGGGGTCCCAGACCACCTCGACCTGAACATCGGCCACGCCGGGGACCAGGCGGATCGATTCCTCGACCTGCTGCGGCAGCTCCTGCGCCGAGGGGCAGGACGGGGTGGTCAAGGTCATCTCGACCTTGATGTTCCCGTCATCGGCGATTTCGACGGCGTAGATCAGGCCGAGCTCATAGATGTCCACCGGGATCTCCGGGTCGAACACCGTCTTGAGCACGTTGACGATCGCGTCCTCGCTCACGCCCTGGGGCTTGGGCGGAACCTCTCCCTCGGGCGTCCAGGCGCCGTGGGTGGCGGCCTGGCTGGCATCGGGGGTCACGGCGGCGTCCTCACTCACTGCTCGCCTCCTTGGCGCCGTCCAGCGCGGCATTCAGCGTGTGCCAGGCGAGCGTTGCGCACTTCACCCGGCTCGGGAACTCGTGCACGCCGGAGAGGGGCGTCAGCCGCTCCATCTCCTCGGCGAGGTCGGCGCCGCATTCGGGGCAGGTGCCGGTCATGGCCAGCGCCCGGAAGCTGTCCGAGAGCGCCTTGGCCTGGGCCTGGGTCTTGCCCTTGACCACCTCGGTCATCAGCGACCCGCTGGCCATGGAGATGGCGCAGCCGCGGCCCTGGAAGGCGGCATCGGCGATGCTGCCATCCGGGGCGAGCTTCACTTCCAGCTCCATCCGGTCGCCGCACATCGGGTTGTCGCCGCGCGCGGTGCGGTCGGCGCCGTCGAGCCGGCGGAAATTCCGCGGCTTGCGGCCATGGTCCAGGATGATCTCCTGGTATAGGTCGCGCAGGTCATCGAACATTATATGTGCCCTCAGGCGCCGGGCGCCGGCATCCGCCGGCTTGGCTCGCCGGACTTCCGGCGGCGCGCAGAAGCGCGCTCGGTCCGGCTGCGCCGGCCCGCCATCCATCGGTCGCGGTCACGCGAAGAACTCCCTGGCCTTCACCAGCGCCTCGGCGAGGAAGTCCACCTCCTCCGGCGTGGTGTAGAGGCCGAAGCTGGCGCGGCAGGTGCCGCCCTCCATCCCGAACCGGGCATGCAGCGGCTCCGCGCAGTGCCGGCCCGACCGCACCGCGATGCCGACCCGGTCGAGCAGCGTGGCGAGATCATGCGCATGCGCCCGGTCGAGGGCGAAGCTGAACACCCCGCCCCGGTCCTGCGCCCGGCCCAGCAGCGTGAGCCCCTCGATGTCGGAGAGGCGCCGCATGGCATGGTCCACCAGGTGCCGCTCATGCGCCTCGATCGCCGGCATGCCGATGGCACTGACGTAGTTGATCGCGGCGTGCAGCCCGACGGCCTCGACGATGGCCGGCGTGCCGGCCTCGAACTTCGCCGGCGGCGGCGCCCATTCGGAGCGTTCCATGGTGACCATGGAGATCATGTCCCCGCCACCGAGGAAGGGCGGCATGCGCTCCTGGTGCTCCAGCCGCGCCCAGAGCACGCCGATGCCCGTGGGGCCATACAGCTTGTGGCCGGTGAAGGCGTAGAAGTCGCAGCCCAGCGCCTGCATGTCGACGCGCCGGTGCACCGCGGCCTGGGACCCGTCGAACATCACCTTCGCACCGGCCGCATGGGCCATGGCGACGATCCGCTCGGCCGGCGTCACCGTGCCGAGCACGTTCGACATATGCGCGATGGAGACCAGCCCCACCTTCCCGTCCGCGAGCTTGGCAGCGAGGTCCTCCATGTCGAGCTCGCCCGCCTCGGTCACCCGGCAGACGCGCAGCTCGATCCCCTTGCCGGCATCGCGCAGCATCTGCCACGGCACGATGTTGGCGTGGTGCTCCATCCGCGTCAGCACGATGGCGTCGCCGGGCTTC
>JAIYAI010000302.1 GCA_027489135.1 Acetobacteraceae bacterium | reverse complement strand
TCCGCGACGTCACCGGCGAGAGCCAGGACCAGGCCGACGGCAACCGCACCACCACGGTGAAGGGGAACGAAAGCCTGACCGTGAAGCAGGGCGACGAGACGCACGACGTCAAGCAGGGCAAGCGGACCACCACGATCAACGGCAACGACACGCTCGAGGTCAAGCAGGGCAACCGCGAGGCCACGATCAAGATGGGCAACGAGACCCTGACCGTCAGCATGGGCAACATGGAGGTCAAGGTCTCGATGGGGAACATCACCATCAAGGCCGATCTCGGCGCCATCACCATCGAGGCGATGCAGGGCATCACGCTGAAGGGCGGTCCGACCTCCACGATCGAGATCGCGCCGACCGGCATCAGCTTCAAGGCGCTGAAGATCAGCACCGCGGCGGACCTGATGAACGAGACCAAGGGCGCGATCGAGCAGCAGTCCGGCCAGGGCATGCAGAAGGTCGGCGGCGCCATCACGATGATCGGCTGAGGCGGCACGGCGATGGACCAGCAGGCAGGGCCGCGGCGTTGCGGCCGTGACATGGCGGCGGGAACCCGGACCCGATGAGCGACGCACGGACGCAGGCGCGGAGCAAGCTCGCAGTGCCGCTCGCGCCGCTGCTGCCGCGGCTCGAGCTTGAACCGCCGGCGCGCGAGGCCATCGCGGCCGCCGCGACCGCCGAGGACGCGATCGCCCGGCTGGAGGCGGCGGGGGAGCTCATGCCGGCCTGCCGCATCGCCGCCCATGCGCTGCCGAAGCGCGAGGCGGTCTGGTGGGCCTGCATGTGCGCCCGCGCCGTGCCGGACCCGAAGGGGGTGCCGCTCGACCTGTCCGCGCTCGATGCCGCCGAGCTCTGGGTGCGCCGACCCGACGAGACGGCCCGGCGCGCCTGCATGGCCGCGGCGGAAGCCAACAACTACCGCAGCACCGAAGCCTGGGCCGCCGTCGGCGCTTTCTGGTCCGGCGGCAGCATGGCGCCGGAGGGCCAACCCATCGTACCGCCGCAGGAGCATTTCACCGGCATGGCCGTTGGCGGTGCGGTCATCCTGGCCGGCGTCAGGCGCACGCCGCAGCATCTCGACGATCGGCTCAGGCGCTTTCTCGCCAGCGCGCGCGAGATCGCCCTCGGCGGTGCCGGGCGCATCGCGGTGGAGAGCTGAGACATGCCCTTTCCCGCCTCCCGCATCAGCGACATGCATGTCTGCCCGATGTTCACCGGACCGGTGCCGCATGTGGGCGGGCCGATCCTGCCGCCGGGCTGCCCCACCGTGCTCATCGGCGGCCTGCCCGCGGCGCGCGTCGGCGACATGTGCACCTGCGTGGGCCCGCCGGACGTCATCATCTCCGGGGCCTTCACCGTGCTGATCGGTGGCCAGCCGGCAGCGCACATAACCAGCATGACCGCGCATGGCGGCACGGTGATCCTGGGCTATCCGATGGTTATGGTGGGTTAGGCGGGCGATGCGACTGACCTTGAACGTTCTCCGCTGTCCTGACGCCGCAGCGCCGGAATCGCGGACCTCGGACGGCCGCGACATCGCCATCGGACGCGGACTCGAGAACGACTGGGTGCTGCAGGATCCCGACCGGGTGCTGTCGAAGCGGCATTGCGCGCTGGAATTCCGCGGCGGCTACTGGCAGGTCCGCGATACCTCGACCAACGGCACCTTCCTGAACGGCGCGACGGAGCCCGTCGGCCGGGAGATGGTCGCGCCGCTGTCCGACGGCGACCGCCTGCGCTTCGGCGCCTACGAGATCGAGATCCGGATCGCGGCCGATGCCGCGGCCGGCTGGCCCGGTGCCGGCGCGACCATGCCGGAGGCGCCCTTGCCGGCAGCCGGCGCTGCCGCCAGCGCCGCCCCGGGCGCCGCTCCCTGGGGCGAGGCCGCGATCGGCAGCAGCCGCGGGCCCGGCCGACCGGCGGCCGATCCCTTCGCCGATCCCTTCGCCCCGCAGCCGGGCGGCGCGATGGGCACCGGGGCGCTGCCGGGCGGACCGGGCGGACTGCCGGCGGACTGGGACCCGCTGGCGGACCTCGCGCCGATGCCGGACCACACCCCCGCGGCGTCGGATGCCTTCACGCCGCCGCGGTCCATCCCGTTGCCGCCGGCCTCGGCGATCCCACCCGGATGGGATCCCTTCGGCGACACGCCGCCTGGCGCGGCGTCGCCGATGGCGCCGCCGGCGGGCGCCGCGATGGCGCCCGGTGGTGGCCTGCCCGACGACTGGGACCCGTTGGCCGACCTGGCCACGCCGGCCGCCGCACCCCCGGTGCCGCCCGCTGCGGCACGCGCAACCGCGCCCGTGCAGGCCATCGCCCCGCGCATGCCGGAGCCGCCGCCGGGCACCGACACACCGCCGCCTGTCGCCCGGGCGGGCACGGAGGCACCGCTGCCCGTCGCTCCGGCTGGCACGGAGACTGCGTTGCCGAACACCCTGGCGGGCACCGCCGCCGACGTCGCACAGGGCGAGTTGGGCTTGCCGGCGGCATCGCCGGCGATCCCGGACCCCTCGCCCGCAACGCCGGTCCCGCCCGAGGCGCTCGGCGATCCCTTCGCCGAGGAGGGCGTGCCCTCCCGCTCCATCCCGCATCCGGCGGATCGCGCCGCGCCGGCAGACCGGGCCGCGGCCTGGAATGCCGGGCCGACACCTGCCCCGGCTGAGCCCTGGAATGCCGGGCCGGCATCCGCCCCGGCTGAGCCCTGGAATGCCGGGCCGATACCCGCCCCGGCTGAGCCCTGGAATGCCGGGCCGATACCCGCCCCGGCCGTGCCATGGGATGGCTCAAGCGGCATCCCGGGCGTCGCGCCGGCGCCCGTCCTCACCGCGGCGACTGCTCCACAGGAAAGGCCCGGCCCCCCCGTTCGGCCCGCCCCGGCGGAGCCGCCCGCCGTCCAGCCCACGGCGGCCCAGCCCGGTCCGGCGACGCCGGACGCTGCGGCCGCGCTCGCCGCCCTGCTGCGCGGGGCCGCGATCGCACCGGGCACGCTCGCGCCGGCGGCACGGGAGAACCCGCTCGCGGTCATCGAGCAGGCCGGCGCCGCGCTGCGCGCCGCCGTCGCCGGGCTGCGCGCCCTGCTCATCGCCCGGGCCGATGTGAAGCGGGAATTCCGGATCGAGCAGACCATGCTGCGCGCCATCGGCAACAACCCGCTCAAATTCGCCGCGACCGACGACATGGCCGTCGGTGCGCTGCTCAGCGGCCAGGGGACGCGGTCCGTGGCCGAGACGGTGAACGACCTCACCGCCCATGAGGTGGCGACGCTGGCCGCGACCCAGGCCGCAGCACGGGCGCTGCTGAACCGCCTCGCCCCCGACCTGGTGGAGGAGGCGGATGGCGGTGGCGGTGGCCTCTTCGGCAGCCGGGAGAAGCGACTCTGGGACGCCTACAAGAAGCTCCACACCAGGGTGACCGAGCAGTTCGAGGACGATTTCGACAGCGCCTTCGGCAAGGAATTCGCCCGCGCCTACGAGCAGGCTGTGGCGTCGAAGGCCGGCCTGGGCGATGACGGGGGTCGAGAGCGCTAGGCGACGACGGCCGCGCGCGGCAGGACGGGACGGGAATGGGCTGGCAGGACAAGGTCGTCTGGCAGGAGGGCATGTTCCTCCGGGCCCAGCATTTCCAGCAGCAGGACCGACACCTCGAGCATCTGCTCCAGGCCCGGGCAGCGCCGTTGCGCCCGCATCCCTGGGGGGTGACCGAACTCGCGCTCGACCGCGACCTGCTGGCGGCCGGGAAATTCGCCCTCGCCAACGCCGCCGGCGTGCTGGAGGACGGCACGCCCTTCGCCATTCCGGCCACCGCCGACCAGCCGCCGCCGATCGACATCCCCGACGGCGTCCGCAACACGGTGGTCTACCTTGCCGTCCCGGTGCGCCAGCCCGGCAGCCCCGAGGTCGCCTTCACCGAAGGTGCCGAGGCCGGCAACGCGCGCTACGGACTCTCCGCCTTCGAGGCCTTCGACACGCATTCGGACAGCACGCTCGCCGCCGAACTCCTCGTCGGCCGCCCGCGGCTGCGCTTCATGCTGGAGACCGAGGAGCGCGCCGGGTTCTCCTGCCTGCCGCTGGCCCGCATCACGGAAGTCTCGACCGATCGCCGCGTGCTGGTGGACGACCGCTTCATCCCGACCTGCCTGCGCATCGCCGCCGCCCCGCCGCTGGCGAACCTCGTCACCGAACTGCTCGGGATGGTGAACCAGCGCGGCGACGCCTATGCCGCGCGCCTCGCCCAGCCCGGCAGCAGGGGCGTTGCCGATGTCGCGCAGTTCATGCTGCTCACGGCGCTGAACCGCTGGCAGCCGCTGCTGGCCCATTGGGCGGAGGCCGGATCGCCGCACCCCGAGACGCTCTACGGCGCGCTGGTGCAGATGGCCGGCGAGCTTGCCACCTTCACCGATCCGGGCCGGCGCTGCGCTGCCTATCCGGGCTACCGGCACGAGGACCTGCAGCGCAGCTTCGCCCCCGTCATCGCCGATCTTCGCCGCGCGCTGTCCTCCGGCATCGACGAGAATGCGGTGCAGATCCCGCTGCGCGAGGCGCGGCACGGCGTGCGCCTCGGCCCGATCGGCGAGCATCGCAACCTGCTGCGCACGGCGAGCTTCGTGCTCGCCGTCTTTGCCGACATGCCGTCCGAGAATCTCCGTCGCCTCTTCCCCAGCCAGGTGAAGATCGGCGCGGTCGAGCAGATCCGCGAACTCGTCAACGTCGCGCTGCCCGGCATCCAGGTCCGCCCCCTGCCCGTCGCGCCGCGGCAGATCCCCTTCCACGCCGGCGCCGTCTATTTCGAGCTGGACCGCAACAGCCCGCACTGGCAGGCGATGCTGACCTCGGGCGGCTTCGCCATCCATGTCTCGGGCGATTTCCCGAATCTCCGCATGGATCTCTGGGCGATACTCGGATGATGGCGCCCGGACGGGTCATGCGATCGGCACGCCTGCCGCGTGACGCGCGGCCTTCCGGCCGCTTGGCTTTCGCGCCCAGCGGCGCGAGCCGCATGCGCGGCCTCGGACCGGCCACGGGCCCGTCCGCTGACAGCGCGGGAATCCTGCGATGAGCGACAACCCCTTCGCCGAGCCCGACGATTCGGACCGCACGGTCGTGCGCGGGCCGCAACGCGCCGCGCAGCCGACGCCGGCAGCCGCCCCCGCCTTCGCACCCGCCGCCGCCATGCCGCCGCCGCCGAGCATGGCCGGCCAGGCGGAGGCGATCCCCAAGGTCGGCATGGGCCCGCTCGCGGCGGCCGCAGCGCCGCTGCTCGACCTGCTGGCTCGCATCGCCGGCGGCGTGCTGGCGCCGGACCCGGGCGAGGTGCGCGAACGCGCCGCCCGCGGCCTCCGCCAGTTCGAGGGCGACGCGCGGGACGCCGCATCGGCCGACGAGATCCGCGCCGCGCACTATGCGCTCTGCGCCGCGCTCGACGACGTCGCGCTGGCGACACCCTGGGGCCAGGGCAGCGTCTGGTCGACGCGCTCCCTCGTCTCCTCCTTCCACCAGGAGGTGAAGGCGGGCGAGCGCTTCTTCGACATGCTCGGCGCCATGCAGAAGGATCCGGGCCGCTACCGCCAGGCGCTGGAAATCTGCTACCTCTGCCTCGCCCTCGGCTTCCAGGGCCGCTACCGCCTCTCGCGCACCGGCGCGACCGAGCTCGACCGCATCCGGGAAGGCCTCTACCAGCTCCTCGCGCAGATCCGCGGCGCATGGGAGCGAGAGTTGTCGCCGCGCTGGCGCGGCGTCGATGCGCCGCACCGGGTCGGCCGCGGCGGCATCCCCTCCTGGGTTGCGGCGGTGCTCTGCCTCTTCGCGCTCGGCGCCGGCTATGCCTGGATGGCGAGCGCGCTGGCCGGCCGCACGGACGACCTCTTCGCCCGCCTCGCGCAACTGCCGCCCGGCACGGTGCCGACCATCCAGCGCGTCGCCCCGCCGCAGCCCCCGGCCCCGCCGCCGCCGCCCCCGCCGCGTGTCGACCAGCCGCCGCCGCGGCCCGACTTCGCCACGCGCCTCAGGCAGTTCCTCGCCCCCGAGATCCAGCAGCGCCTCGTCACCGTGCTCTCCGACCCGAACCGCACCACGGTGCGCATCTTCAACCGCGGCATGTTCGCCTCCGGCAGCGCCACGGTCGACCCGCGCTTCACCGACCTGCTGAACCGCATCGGCCAGGCACTCAAGGAAGAGCCGGGCAGCGTGCTGATCGTCGGGCATTCCGACAACCAGCCGATCCGCACCGCGCGCTTCCCGAACAACTTCGCCCTCTCCGCCGCGCGCGCCGAGGCGGCGGGGCAGATGATCGCCGCCGCGGAGGGCGGCACGCGCGGCCGCTTCACCATCGAGGGCCGCGGCGAGTCCGAACCGATCGCCTCGAACGCCACGCCCGACGGGCGGGAGGAGAACCGGCGGATCGAGGTGGTGGTGACGACGACGGGGAGCGGTCGCTGATGGACGCGCTCGTCGTCGTACTCGGCACGGTGCCGGCGCTGGCCGGGCTAGTCGCCGCCCTGGCCGTCGCCGCGCTGCTCTGGATGTACGGGCCGCTGGTCGGCTTCGGCGACTTCTTTCCGTTCGACAGCCTGATCCCGCGCATCGTCCTCGCGGCGCTGCCGGTGGTGATCTACCTCGCCACCATCCTCGTGATCGGCATACGCCGCGCCCGGCGCGACAAGGCGCTGGTCGAGGAGGCCGCGGCACCCGATCCCGCGGCCGCCGCCACGGCCGAGGAGGAGGCAGCGCTCAAGGAGAAGCTGACCACCGCGCTCGGCCAGTTGAAGACCGCGACGGGCGGCAAGGGTGGCTATCTCTACGACCTGCCCTGGTACGTCATCATCGGCCCGCCGGGCTCCGGCAAGACCACGGCGATCCAGCAATCCGGCCTGGAATTCCCGCTGGCCGAGGGGCGCATCGCCGGTGTCGGCGGCACCCGCAACTGCGACTGGTGGCTGACCGAGCGCGCCGTGCTGCTGGACACCGCCGGGCGCTACACCACGCAGGACAGCGACGCCAAGGTCGACAAGGCCGGCTGGGAACGCTTCCTGCAGATGCTCAGGAAGAACCGCCCGCGCCAGCCGCTGAACGGCGTGCTGGTCGCCTTCGGCGTCGACATGCTGAGCCGCCTGCCCGCGGCGGAGCGCGAGGCCCATGCCCGCACCGTGCGCCGGCGCATCAAGGAGCTCGAGGCGACGCTGGGCCAGCGCCTGCCGGTCTATTTCCTGATCAGCAAGGCCGACCTCCTGGCCGGTTTCGTCGAGTTCTTCGACGACCTCGACCGCGAGACACGCGCCCAGGTCTGGGGCGTCACCTTCCCCGCCGAGGTCCCCGCCGAGGGTGTCGCGGCGCAGTTCCCGTCGGAGTTTGCCGCACTGCTCGCCCGCCTGCAGGATCGCTTGCTGGAGCGGCTGCAGACCGAGCGCGGCGCCTCCCAGCGCGCCGCCATCGCCGCCTTCCCGGGCCAGTTCGCCTCGCTCGCCGAGCCGCTCGCCGCCTTCGTCACGGCGGCCTTCGGCGGATCGCGCATGGACCCTGCCCCCTTCCTGCGCGGTGTCTACCTGACCTCCGGCACCCAGGAAGGCACGCCGATCGACCGGCTGACGGGCGCCCTCTCCCGCGCCTTCGGTCTCGATCCCCGGCGGCCCGCGGCGGCGGCCGGCACGCGTGGCCGCAGCTTCTTCCTTGGCCGCCTGCTGCGCGAGGTGGTGTTCAACGAGGCCCGCCTCGCCGCCCGGGACCGCGGGCAGGTCCGCCGTGGCCGCATCGTCGCCGCCGCGGCCTGGTCCGCCTCCGCCCTCGTCGCGCTCGGCGGGCTCGGCTGGATGTATGCCACCTATGCCGGCGAGCAGCGCCGCGCCGACGCGATGGAGCAGGCGCTGACGAAGGCGGAGGGCGCCGGCCGCACACCGCGATTCGACCCGATCGCCGATGCCGACTTCGCCACCGTGCTGCCCTATCTCGATTCCGTCAGGCCGCTGCCGACGGTGGCGACGGCGGAACCACCCGGCGGCTTCGGCCTGTCGCAGAGGGACCAGCTTCGCGTCGGCGCGGAGGCCGCCTATCGCCGCGCGCTCGACCGCGCCCTGCTGCCGCGCCTTCTGGCCCGGCTGGAGGCGCAGATCCGCGCCAATTTCCAGCGCCCCGAATTCCTCTACGAGGCGACACGCATCTACCTGATGCTCGGCAAGGAGGGGCCGATCGACCCTGTCCTGGTGCGCGAGTGGATGCGCGACGACTGGGCCCGCGCCTTCCCCGGCGCGACCAACCAGCCCGTGCGGGACGGCCTGCTGTCCCATCTCGACGTGCTGCTGGCGAGCGACTTCCCGAAATATCCGCTGGACGGCGCGCTGGTGGATGGCGCGCGGCGCGTCTTCTCCCGCCTGCCCATGGCGGGGCGGGTCTATGCCCGCCTCAGGCCGATGGCGCAGTCCATGCCGCCCTGGGTGCCGGCCGATGCGCTCGGCCCCGCCGGGCAGCGCTACTTCGCCCGCGCCTCCGGCAAGCCGCGGAGCGAGGGCATCCCGGGCATCTTCACCGTGGACGGGCTCTACAAGGGCATCCTGCCCCGGCTCGGCGACCTGGTTCGGGAGGCCGCGTCCGAGACCTGGGTGCTCGGCCCCGAAGCGCAGGCGAGCGGCGCCAACGACCCTGTCGCGCTGGAGCAGGCGGTGCTGCGTGCCTATGCCGAGCAGTACATCGCCGCGTGGCAGGCGCTGCTCGACGACCTCGTGCTGCCGCCCTTCACCAGCCTGCAGGCCGCCGCCGAAGGCCTGAACGTGCTCGGGGCGCCGAACTCCCCGATCCGCGACCTCGCTCGCGCCATGGCCCGGCAATTGTCCCCGGGCACCCCACCCGAGGGCTGGCAGCCACCGGGCCAGGGCCCGCAGGCGCAGCGCGTGCAGCAGGCGCAGAACGCCCCGCCGCCGCCCACGGGCGCGGAGGCCGCGGCGCAGCCGATCGAGGAGCGCTTCCGTCCCTTCCGCCAGGCCGCGGGCCAACCGCTCGACGCGGCGCTGGTGGTGGTGAACGAGCTCTACGTGCAGGTCGCGCGGCTTGCCACCTCGCCGCCGGGGACGGTCGTGCCGGGCGCGGCGGCCGGTGGTCTCGACCCCGGGCCGCGGCTGCTCGCGGAAGCCGCACGACAGCCGGAGCCGCTGGCGCGCTGGCTGCGGTCGCTGGGGCAATCGACGGCGACGCAGCGCGCCGGCGGCGCCAAGGCGGCGATCGCGGCGGCGGGCGGGCAGGCGCTGGCGCCGCTCTGCCGGCCGCTCGCGGGGCAGCTTCCCTTCCCGTTCAACCGCACCGCGGCGAACGACATTCCGGTCGACGACTTCGCGCGGCTCTTCGGGCCGGGCGGCGCGCTCGACCAGTTCTTCACCCAGTGGATCCGCCCCTATGTCGACACGACGCAGCGCCCCTGGCGGCTCGTCGCGGCAGACGGACTGCCGCCGCCGGTGACGCAGGGCGACGTGCTGCAGTTCCAGCGCGCCCAGGTGATCCGCGACGCCTTCTTCCCCGGCGGCGCGATGATGGGCGGCCTGCGCTTCGAGGCGACGGCCCAGGCCATGGACCCGCAGAGCCAGGGCGCCGTGCTGGAGGTGGAGGGCACGCGCAACGAGATGGCGCGCGGCACGCCGAACCGCCCCATTCCGCTGGCCTGGCCGACCCGCGGCAACGTCACGCTGAGCTGGGACCCCCCGGCAAGCCAGGGCGTCGTCGCCTTCGATGGTGGTTGGTCCGCCTTCAAGCTGCTGACCGGGCCGCGCGCCACCATCCAGGCGACGAACCAGCAGGACCGCTTCCGCTCCACCGTGGCGCTAGGCGACCGCTCGATCGTCTTCGAGGTGCGGGCCGGCAGCACGATCAACCCCTTCAACCTGCCGGAACTGCGGGACTTCCGCTGCCCGGCGCTCGCGCCCTGAGGCCATGCAGGCGGTGGGCGATGCGGTGCGGATCGGGCTGCTCGGCAAGCTGCCGGCGCATGGGGACTTCATCCGCCGCGGCGACCTGCCATCCGGCTTCTGCGCCGCCTGGGACGCCTGGCTGGAGGCGGGGGTCGCCGCCGCGCGCGCAGCCATCGGCGAGAATCGCTGGCAGGCGGTTTGGGACGCGGCACCGGCCTGGCGCTTCGCGCTGCCGGCCGGTGCCTGCGGGCCCGAGGCCGCGGCCGGCGTGCTGCTGCCGAGCCGCGACACGGTCGGGCGGCGCTGGCCGCTCACCCTCGCAGCGGTGGTGCCGGAGCCGCGCTTTGCCTGGCCCGCCCGGTGGTTCGCGGCGCTGGAGGGGGTGGCCCGTCAGGCGCGGGACGCGGGCGGCGATGCGGATGCCCTGGCGGCGGCCATGCCCATCCCGGCTGCCGTGATGCCACCGGCGGACCCGCTCGCCGGTTTCTGGGCCGCGCTGGCCAGGGACAACGCCGCAGACCCGCAAGAAGACCCCTCGCCGCCGCCTGCAGACCCGGCAATGATGGCGACGGAGGCCGAGGCGGTCCTGCCCGGTGCGGGCTGGTGGACCGCCGCCATCCCGGATGGGGCGCCCGGGCTGGTCTGGCCGCTGGCCGCGCTGCCCGGGGCCGAGGAGTTCGTGCTGCTGCTGGAGGCGGAGCCATGAGCCTGATTGCCGGGGGCGCGCGGAACGGGCGGACCAAGGGGCCTGGCCGGGCCGGATCGGGAAGCGTGGCGTGAGCGGCTATGTCAGCTCGATCGAGCCCGGCCTCGCCTCGAGCTTCGCCACGCATCCCGGCGCCGTACGCAAGCGCAACGAGGACAGCGTCGTCCATCGTCCCGAAATCGGGCTCTGGGCGGTCGCCGACGGTGCCGGCGGCCATGGCGCCGGCGACGTCGCCAGCCAGGCGGTCGCCGCCGGCCTCTGCGCCATCCGGTCCGGCCTTTCGGCGAGCGAGTTGCTCTCGGAGGTGCGGCTGAGCCTCGCCGCCAGCCATGCGCACCTGCAGCAGGAGGCCGCGACCGGCGGCGGCAACCGCATCATCGCCACGACGATCGTCACGCTGATGGCGCGGCATGGACATTTCGCCTGCCTCTGGGCCGGGGATTCCCGCGCCTATCTGCTGCGCGACGGCGTGCTGCAGCGGGTCACGCGCGACCATTCCCTGGTGCAGGAGATGGTCGACCAGGGTGCGCTGACCGAGGAGGAGGCGGAGAGCCATCCGCAGGCCAATGTCATCCTGCGCGCCGTCGGCGCCGCGGGCGACCTTGTGCTCGACAAGGTGTCGGGCCGCCTGGCGCGCGGCGACCGCCTGATGCTGTGCAGCGACGGGCTGTTCAAGACGGTGCCGGAGGCGGAGATCGCCACCCTGCTGGCCGAGGCGCGGGAGGCTTCGGAGCTGGTCGATCTGGCGGTGGCGCGGGGCGCGCGCGACAATGTCAGCGCGGTGCTGCTGCGCCTGGACGGCTGAGCGCCCGGGCGCCGCGCGTCAGATCGTGCTGCCGACCGCCACGTCGAGGCCCACCGTGTTCGGCACGGCGTTGAGGTCGTTGCCGGTCTTGTGGCTGGCGATCTGGACGCTGTTGTAGCGGATAGTCATGGATTCCGTTGGCGTATCGCCGCCGGAGGCCACCTGGTAGCTGGCAAGGCCGGCCTGCCGCAGCGTCGCCTTGAAGTAGACGATGGGCTTGTTGTTCGGGCCGGTGCGGACGAACTCGATATCGACGGTCCGTTCGAAATCGCCGACCGCCGCCTCCTGGATCAGGAGCGCGCTGATGCTGTCCTGCGCGCGGGTGACGACCACGTCCTGGGCGACGAACTCCGCATCGCCGCGACTGTCGCCGCGGGCCGTGGCGGTCGCCCGCGACAGGCCCCAGGAGAAGCTGTTCAGCTCCATGTACCCCGTGCGACCGCGCACCTCGGACTCGCCGTCGATGCCCTCGTACTTCATGAAGATCGGCATGTGCGGCTCCTCTCGCCGGGGCGCCAGGGCCGGCGCAGCCCCGGGCGGGGCCGCGCCGGCGGCGGCGCATCAGGCGCCGGTCGCCTTGGCCAGGTTCCAGCTGTACTTCGACGGCTTGCCCGAGAGATCGTCGGCAATCGGGTCGTAGCTGTATTCGACCTGGTCGAAGTTGAGGGTAAAGCTCTCCGTCGGACGGTCGCCGCCCGACGACATCGAGAAGCCGGAGATGCCGCAGCCCTCGAGCTTGATCGTGATGTAGGCGACCGGCTTGTTGCCCTTGCCCTGGCGAACGAAGGCGATCTCAACCTTGCGGTCGAGCTCGCCGTGCAGCGCATCCTCGAAGAGCTTGAGCGAGGCCCCGTCCGACGGCTTCGTCATGGTGATCTCGGAGACGGAGACGATGCCACCCTCACGCGTCGAGGTGCCGCGCGCCGAGCTGATCGCGCGCCCGGCGCCGAACTGAAAGCTGCTGACCTCGAAGTAGTCGGCGAAGCCCTCGATCTTGGACTCGCCCTTCCACTTGTCGCATTTCACGAGCACAGGCATGTCGACAACTCCCTTTGCTGCTGCTCAGCCATCCGCGGCTGGACGCGGCCCCATGCCGCGCCTGGAATCCCCGAGCCGGAACCGGCGCCGGACGAAGCCCATTGCGGCGTCGTCAGCCTGCCGGTGCCAGCCGGTCTCAGCCGCGGCGTCACGCGCCGCTAGCCGATATCGTAGCGGAACGCATCGCCATCGCCCATGCCGACATGCACGGCGCCGACCTCGCCGCCTTCCGACAGCCGCGCGAGGATACGCCCCGACAGTTCGGGCAGCATCGTCCGATTGAGGATGTGCTCGATGTTGCGCGCGCCGCTCTCCACCTCGTGGCAGCGGGCGATGATGGCGTCCGTCACGGCGTCATCCGCGGTAAAGGCGACGCCGTAGCTCTCCCGCACCCGACGCGCGATGCGCCGCAGGCTGATGCCGACGATCAGTCGCATCACCTCGTCCGTCAGCGGATAGTAGGTGATCACGTTGCAGCGGCCGAGGAAGGCGGGCTTGAAGACCTTCAGCAGGTCCGGTCGCAGCGCCTCGGTCAGCGCCTCGGGCTCGGGGCGCAGTTCGGGATCGGCGCACAGCTTCGAGATCGTGTCGGTGCCGGCGTTGGAGGTCATGATGATGATGGTGTTGCGGAAGTCGATGTCCCGCCCCTCCCCGTCCTTCATCATTCCCTTGTCGAAGACCTGGTAGAAGATGTCCTGTACGCCGGGATGGGCCTTCTCCATCTCGTCGAGCAGCACGACGGAATAGGGCCGGCGCCGGACGGCTTCGGTCAGCACGCCGCCCTCGCCGTAGCCGACATAGCCCGGGGGCGAGCCCATCAGGAGGGAGACCTTATGCTCCTCCTTGAACTCGCTCATGTTGATGGTCGTCAGGTTCTGCTCGCCGCCATAGAGCAGGTCGGCCACGGCCAGCGCGGTCTCCGTCTTGCCGACGCCGGAGGTGCCGGCGAACAGGAAGACGCCGATGGGCTTGCGCGGATCCGTCAGGCCGGCGCGGTTGGTCTGGATCGCCTGCGCGACCGCAGCGAGCGCATGCGGCTGGCCGACGACCCGCTCCTCCAGCCGGTCCTTCAGGTTCAGGATGGTCTTGATCTCGTTGGCGACCATCCGCCCGACGGGAATGCCGGTCCAGGTCTCCACCACCTCGGCGACGGCGGGGCCGTCGACCACGGGGAAGACCAGCGGCTCCTCGCCCTGCAGGGTGCGCAGGCTCGCGGTGGTCGCGGTCAGCTCCGCCTGCAGCGCGGCGGCATCGACCTTCTCGGCATCCGGCTCCAGCGAGGCCTCGATCTGCTCGCGCAGCGCACGGACCTTGCCGACAAGCTCCTTCTCCTGCGCCCAGCGGGCCTCCAACGCGGCGAGCTCGGCGGTCACCTTCTCCCGCTCCGCTTCCAGCGCCGTGCGGCGCGCCGAATGATCGGTGCCGGCGGCTTCCTCGCGCGCCACGGCGCCGAGTTCGGTGGCGATCAGCGCGAGCCGGCGCTGGCGGTCCTCGACCGGCGCCGGCACCGCGGCCTGGCTCATGCCGACGCGGGCGCAGGCGGTATCGAGCAGCGACACGGCCTTGTCCGGCAGTTGCCGCGCCGGGATGTAGCGGGCGGAGAGCGTGCAGGCCTGCTCCACGGCCTCGTCCAGGATGCGCACGCCGTGATGCTTCTCGAGCGTCGAGACGAGGCCACGCAGCATGGCCTGGGCCAGCGCGATCGAGGGCTCGCCGACCTGCACCACCTGGAAGCGGCGGGTCAGCGCGGCGTCCTTCTCGAAATACTTCTTGTACTCGGCCCAGGTGGTGGCAGCGAGGCAGCGCAACTCGCCGCGCGCCAAGGCGGGCTTGAGCAGGTTCGCCGCGTCGTTCTGGCCCTGCTGGCCGCCGGCGCCGATCAGCGTATGCGCCTCGTCGATGAACATCACGATCGGCGTCGGCGATGCCTTCACCGCGTCGATGACGCCTTTCAGGCGGTTCTCGAACTCGCCCTTCACCCCCGCGCCCGCCTGCAGCAGGCCGAGGTCGAGCGACATCAGCTTCACCTTGGCCAGCGCGTCCGGCACGTCGCCGGCGGCGATGCGGAGCGCGAGGCCCTCGGCAACCGCCGTCTTGCCGACACCGGGCTCGCCGGTGAGGATCGGATTGTTCTGCCGCCGCCGCGTCAGGATGTCGATGACCTGGCGGATCTCGCCGTCGCGGCCGAGGATCGGGTCGATCTTCCCCGCCTTCGCCTGCGCCGTCAGGTCGGTGCAGAACTGGTCGAGCGGACCGCCGCCGCGCGGCGCGCCTTCCGTCGACGGAGCGGCGCCGGGTGCGCCGCCTGCCGGCGCGGCTGCGGCCTCGGAGGCTTCCTCGCTGCCCGCCGCCAGCGCCTCGAAGCCGCCACGGCGGAGGTCGTCGCCGCGGATCGCGCCCAACGCGGGCGCACTGTCCTTGACCGTGCGCGACAGCGTCTCGTCCGTCAGCAGCGCGGCGAGCAGGTGGCCGGAGCGCAGCGGCGCCCCGTTGCCCTCGAGCGAGGCGAGCACCCAGGCCTCGCGCAGCCAGTTGACGATGTCCGGGGACAGCGACGGCGCGCGGGCATTGCCCGTGCGCAGCTTGTCGAGCGCGCGGTTCAGTTCCACCGCCACGCGCCCGGCATCGACGCCGCTCTTGGACAGGATCACCGCGACGTCCGAGCCCTGTGTCTCCACCAGGCGCAACAGCAGGTGCTCGATCTCCACGTTGTAGTGCGAGCGCGAGAGCGTCAGGCCAGCCGCCGCCTCCAGCTGCCGGCGACAGACCGCGCCGAGGCGACCCACCAGAGATTTCAGGTCGATCGCTACCATCAGCGCCCCTCACGCATCGCCGTCGGGCCGTGCCGTCGGCCCCCACCGGGAAAAACGACGCGGCGGCAGTGCTCCGCGCGACCGACGGCGCGAAAACTAGTCATCGACGCAACCCGATGTCCAGGGTGATAAGCGTTGCGGCCTCAGCCATCGGGATGATGCACGGCTTGCGCGCCATCGTGCTGTGCGCTGGCGCATAGCACATGGGCCATGGCTTATGCCGTGGGCGGCACGGGCGATCCCTGGGGCGATGCGCCACGGCAGGGACCGCGCCCAGGGCAGTTGGCCCCCGCCGGCATGCCGGGAAGGTTTTGCCCCGCCCAGCTCTGCGACTGAGGCTATGCCTGACCGGGGACTATGCGTAACAGGGGGCTGGGTCGAAGGGGCCGGGCCCAGCGGGGATGTCGGGGCACGGGCGACCTTGGTGGGGCGCGTGCCCAGGCGCCGGCCCGGGCGGCGGGGTGATCGGGATGCGCGGCCTCGGGCCGTGGCGTCGCGCAGCAGGGAGAGGAAGCAGCCGCATGGCTGACCAGGTGATCGACGTCGAGGCGCTGCTGGCGCCGCTGCCGGCCGGCGAGGGCGGCGCCGGCGAGGACCCGCGGACCGACTACACGCCCACCTCCCCCTATCAGCGGCTGCGCGACGCGCGCAGCGACGCTCGCGCCGAGGAGCGCGCGCAGGATGCCGGGGAGGACGAACCCGCCGTGCCCGCCGCCTGGCGGGAGGTTCGTGACCTCGCCCTGCTCTGCCTCACCGAAAAGGCCAAGGATTTCGAGGTAGCGGCCTGGCTGGCCGAGGCGCTGGTCCGGCTCGAGGGGCTGCAGGGTCTCGCCGCCGCGTCGCAGGTCATCGCGGGCCTGGCCGAGCAGTACTGGGACCAGGGCTTTCCGCAGCCGGACGAGGACGGGCTGGACAACCGCTCGGCGCCGCTCGGCGGGCTTGCCGGGGAAGGCGCCGACGGCACGCTGATGCAACCGATCCGCCGCATACCGCTGTTTCGCCGCGGCGACGGCAGGCCGGTCGGCCTGCATCTCTGGCAGGCGGCGCAGGACACCGCGGCGCTCGGCGACGAGACCCGCAAGAAGGCGCGGCTGGCGGCCGGCATCCCCGAGTTCGAGGCGCTGGAGCGCGAGGCGCGCGCCGATTCAGCGACGCTGCGCGCCGCGGCCGCGGCCGCACGCGATGCCCGGGCCGCGTGGTCGGCCATGGATGCGGCCCTGACCGCGCGCTTCGGCGCCGAGGCCCCGAGCACCCGCCGCGTCACCGAGGCGCTCGACGCCATCTTCGGGATCGGCGAGCAACTGCTGGGCAGCATCGGCGAGGCGGCGCCGCCCGCCGCCGAGTCCGAGGCGGTCGCCGCGGCGGCGGAGCCCGGCGGCTCCGGCGCGGCCGCCGCTCCGGACCGGCGCGCCGTGCGCACGCGGGAGGACGCGATCCGGGCGCTCGAGGAGATCGCCGACTGGTTCCGCCGGATGGAACCGCATTCGCCCCTGGCCTACACGCTGATCGACGCCGCCCGGCGCGCTCGCCTGCCGCTGCCCGACCTGCTGGCCGAGGTGCTGCCGGACGACGCCGCGCGGACGCAGATGCTCACCATGCTCGGCATCCGCGTCGTCGAGAAGCCGGCAGAGGAATAACCCGGGCCGATCGCCCGGATGCGGGATGCGCGGCGCGCGCCGGCGGCGACGATGGCGGAGCGCAGCCGCGCCGCCGGTCCCGGCGGTGTGAAACCGTTGCCTGCCGCTGTCACGCCGCGTAGTGTCTGCAATCATGGGTTGCCGGGCTGATCCCGGGAACCAGCGCCTTCCGGAGGGTCGAACCGCATGAGCGGCAGCATCCACGACAAGCTCGCGCGGGTCCGCAAGCCGCGGGTCCACATCACCTACCAGGTGGAGACGGAGGGCGCGCAGATCGAGCGTGAACTGCCCTTTGTCGTCGGCGTGATGGGCGATTTCGCCGGCGACCCGACCGAGCCGCTGAAGCCGCTGGCGGAGCGGAAGTTCGTCCAGATCGACCGCGACAACTTCAACGACGTCATGGCGCGCATCGCGCCGGGCCTGAA
Organism: Acetobacteraceae bacterium; assembly: GCA_027489135.1. Taxonomy (GTDB): domain Bacteria; phylum Pseudomonadota; class Alphaproteobacteria; order Acetobacterales; family Acetobacteraceae; genus JAIEOP01. The sequence continues at coordinate 7,710 of JAIYAI010000302.1, read as the reverse complement.
CATCAAGGTGGAGAACACCCTGGCCGGCGACGGCAGCCAGATGGCGGTCAACCTGAAGTTCAAGTCGCTCGACGACTTCGAACCCGCCAAGGTTGCCGAGCAGGTGCCCGCGCTGAAGGCGCTGCTCGAGACCCGCGCGAAGCTGCGCGACCTGATGAGCAAGGTCGACCGCTCGGAGGAGCTCGAAGGGCTGCTGGAGCAGGTGCTGCAGGACCAGGACAAGCTGAGCAAGCTCTCCGCCGAGCTCGGCCTCGACAAGCCGGCCAGCTGAACGCCACCGGACCCCAGGGATACCCAGCCAGATGAGCGAGACCCAGGCCGCCGGCGCCGCCGCCGCCACGACGACCGAGGAGACGGGCCTCGGCCTGCTCGACCAGGTGATCGGCGCGACCAAGCAGACCGAGCGCGACCGCGCGCAGGAGCTGATCAAGGCGCTGACCGAGGAGGCGCTGAAGGGCACCGTCACCTACAGCCGCAACCTCAGCCAGACCTTCGATCGCGCCATCGCCGCGCTGGACCAGAAGATCAGCACCCAGCTGAACGCGGTGATGCACCATGAGCGTTTCACCAAGCTCGAGGGCTCCTGGCGCGGCCTGAACTACCTGGTCATGAACTCCGAGACCGGCACCAGCCTCAAGCTGCGCATGATGAACCTGTCGAAGCGCGAGCTCGCGCGCGACCTGCAGCGCGCGGTCGAGTTCGATCAGAGCCAGACCTTCAAGAAGCTCTACGAGAACGAGTTCGGCACCCCGGGCGGCGAGCCATACGGCGCGCTGATCGGCGACTACGAGTGGACCAATCATCCCGACGACATCGAGACGCTGCGCCTGATGTCGAACGTCGCCGCCGCCGCCTTCGCCCCGTTCATCTCCGCCGCCGGCCCCAGCATGATGGGCTTCGAGAGCTGGACCGAGCTGACCAAGCCGCGCGACCTCGCCAAGATCTTCGAGACGGCGGAATACACGAAGTGGCGCAGCTTCCGCGACACCGAGGACAGCCGCTTCGTCGTGCTGACCATGCCGCGCACCCTCGCCCGCCTGCCCTATGGCGCCGCCACCAAGGCCATCGACGAGTTCGGCTACGAGGAGGCGCCCTATGACGAGCAGGGCCGCCCGAAGGCGATGGCGCATGACGACTATTGCTGGATGAACGCCGCCTACGTCATGGGCGCGCGTATGACCGACGCCTTCGCCCAGTACGGCTTCTGCGTGGCGATCCGCGGCGCCGAGGGCGGCGGCAAGGTGCAGAACCTGCCGACCCACGTCTTCACCTCGGACGACGGCGACAGCGACACCAAGTGCCCGACCGAGGTCGGCATCACCGACCGCCGCGAGTTCGAGCTCTCGAACGCCGGCTTCCTGCCGCTCTGCCACTACAAGAACACCGACTATTCGGTCTTCTTCGGCGCCCAGTCCGTGCAGAAGCCGAAGAAGTACGACCGGCCGGAGGCGACGGCGAACGCCGCCATCTCCGCCCGCCTGCCCTACATGATGGCGACCAGCCGCTTCGCGCACTTCCTGAAGGTGATGGCGCGCGACAAGATCGGCTCCTTCATGGAGGCCTCGGACTGCGAGGCGTGGCTGAACCGCTGGATCACCAACTACGTGAACAGCAACCCCTCCGCCGGGCCGGAGATGAAGGCGAAGTATCCGCTGCGCGACGCCCGCATCGAGGTGAAGGAGATCCCGGGCAAGCCCGGCTCCTACAACGCGGTCGCCTATCTGCAGCCCTGGCTGCAGATGGAGGAACTGACCACCTCCATGCGCATGGTCGCGCGCATCCCGCAGAAGCAGTAGCGCACGCAACACGGAGGCGGGCCGCCACCACGGGCGGCCTGGATCGAGCAATGGGGGCCAGTGCCGAGGACGGGACGGTGATCATCCCGCCGCCCGCACGTGCCCCGCCCTTGCGGCCCGAGCCCGCGGCAGGTGCGCCGGTGTCGTCGCCCGAGCCCGCGGCAGGTGCGCCGGCATCGCCGCCCGAGCCCACGGCAGGTGCGCCACCATCGCCGCCCGAGCCCGCGGCGCGGGATGCCGTCCTCGATGGCGGCTTCTGTGGCCGCTCCGGCGCCGGCGCGGCTTCCGTGCTCGCCGATTTCCTGTCCGAACCCGGGCCCGCTGCCGCGCTGCGCCGCTGGTTCGGCGACGCGCTCTCCCCGCTGCTCGCCGGCCCGCCGGATCCGCATCTCGAGGCCGGGCTGCCGCCCCGCGCCGTCGCCATGGCGCGGCTCGAGGAGGCGGTGGACCGCGACATCGCCGCCATCGACGCCATGCTCACCGACCAGCTCGCCGCCCTGCTGCGGGAGGAACGACTGCGCCGGCTGGAAGGATGCTGGCGCGGCCTCTGGTGGCTGACCGGGCGCATCCCGCCCGGCACCACGGCGCGCATCCGCGTCCGCCTGCTGGTGCTGCGCTGGGCCGAACTCTGCCGCGACTTCGAGCGCGCGGTGGAGTTCGACCAGAGCCAACTCTTCAAGAAGATCTACGAGGAGGAATTCGGCACCGCTGGCGGCGAGCCCTTCAGCCTGCTCTGCGCCGACTACCAGGTGCGCCCCGTCCCCGGTCCCGGCAGCCCGACCGACGACGTCTCGGGCCTCGACGGACTCGCCGGCGTCGCGGCGGCCGCCTTCGCGCCGACCGTGGTCGCGGCACATCCCGCCCTCCTTGGCCTCGACAGCTTCGCCGGGCTCGGCGCCGCGGTCGACCCGACCGAGCCCCTGCGCGCATCGGACCGCCGCCGCTGGCGCAGCCTGCAGGAGCGCGAGGATGCCCGGTTCCTCGGCGTGCTGCTGCCACGGGCCCTTGCGCGCGGCGCCTGGCCCGACGACGGCACCCGCGCCGACCGCTTCCGCTTCCGCCAGGATGCCGGGGAGGAGGGCGCGCGCGCCTGGATGAGCCCGGTCTATCCCTTCGCCGCCGTCGCCATGCGGGCCTTCGCCGCCTGGGGCTGGCCCGCCGACATCCGCGGCGCCGCGATCGGGGAACGCGCGGCGGGCGGCGTCGTCGACCGGCTGCCGGTCGAGCGCCTGCCCTCCGATCCGCCGGGGCCGCCGCCGCGTCCGCCGGTCGAGGTGGCGCTGACCGACGAGCAGGAGCGCCAGCTTGTCGAGATGGGACTGCTGCCGATGATCGGGCTGGATGCCGGGCTGCCGGAGGCAGTCTTCGCCGCCACGCCCAGCCTGCACCGCCCGCCGCGCATGGGCGGCCCGGCCGACGCCGCGCTCGCCGCCACGGCCAACCAGCGCCTTTCGGCCCAGTTCAACGCCATGCTCTGCGTCAGCCGCTTCGCCCATTGCGTGAAGATCATGGGGCGGCAGATGGTGGGCAGCTTCCAGACCGCGGACGCCATCGAGGGGCGGCTGCAGGAATGGCTGCTGCAATTCGCCTCCGCCAGCGGCAACGCCACCGGCGAGGGGGGCGCGCGCCAGCCGCTGCGCAACGCCCGCATCGAGGTGAACGAGTTGCCGGGACGCCCCGGCGTCTTCGGCTGCGTCATCCACCTGCAGCCGCACTACCAGCTCGACGAGGTCGGCGCCGCCTTCCGCCTGGTGACCGAGCTCGACGCGCCGCAGCGTCAGGCAGCGTGATGCGGCCCCATCCCACACCGACGCGTCCGAAGGACAGGCCATGAGCACGATCAGCGACGCCTTCGCCGCCGGCGACCTTGCCGCCGCCCTCGCCGCCGCCGTCGCGGAGGTGCGCGCCAAGCCGCGCGAACCCGGGCTGCGCTGGCTGATGGCCGAGATGCTGCTGTTCTCCGGGGAGATCGACCGCGCCGACAAGGCGCTCGACGCCGTCATCGAGGAGACGCCCTCCCCCACCGTCATGGAATTCCGCCACCTCCTCCGCGGCGAGACGGCGCGCCGCCAGGTCTTCGCCGAGGGACGCGCGCCGAAATTCCAGGGCGAGGACGCGACGCCGGCGCAGACCGCGGCGCTGCGCGCGCTGACCGAGGCGCGGCTCGGCGACACCGCCGCCGCAGCGGCCTCGGCGGCCGAGGCGGAGACGCTGCGGGCCCGCTGCCCGGGGACGGTCGAGCGCGGCGACGGCACGAGCCTCGCCTTCGACGACCTGCGCGACGTCGACGACGTGCTCGCGCCGACGCTCGAGCTGATCACCGCCGCGGGCGACTACATGTGGGTGCCCTTCGAACGCATTGGCTCGCTGGAATTCGACGCGGCGAAGCGTCCGCGCGACCTCTACTGGCGGCGCTGCGCGATCACGCTCAAGGACGGGACGGAGGGCGTCGTCTACGTGCCCGTCACCTACCCCTGGGCGGGGACCGCGCCGGCTGCGCCGCTGCTGCTGGGACGGGAGACGGACTGGCGGGGCGACGGCGCCGCGGCAGGGCCGGTGCGCGGCGTCGGCCAGCGCCTGCTGCTGGCCGGCGACGAGGCGCTGGCGATCACCGAGGCCGTGGCAATCGGCTTCTCGTGACCGCCGCATGAGCGACAGCATCCGTTCCGCCGGGCTGCTCGGCGGCGCCGAGGATCTCAGCCTGACCGGCGCGCGCATCCGCCTGCCCGTGCTGGACCGTCTGCTCGACAGCGATCCCGATGCGCCACGCGACCCGCCGCAGACGACCCAGGCCGCGATCGAGACCATCCGCCATGCCGTGCGGCGCGACCTCGAGGCGCTACTGAACGCGCGCCGCGGCCGCCGCCCGCTGCCCGGTGGCCTGGTCGAGCTCGCCGCCTCCCCGCTCGCCTACGGCATTCCGGATCCCACCGCCGGCAGCTTCACCGACGAGGAGCGGCGCCAGGGCCTCGCGGCCGAGATCGAGGCGACGATCCGCCGGTTCGAGCCGCGGCTCTCGGCCGTGCGCGTCACCCTCGCCCGGCTGCCGCGGGAGATGCGCGACCCGGTGGCCGACCGCACCCTGCGCATCAAGGTGGAGGCGGTGCTGCGCTCCGATCCGGTGCCGGAGCCGGTCTCCTTCGAGACGCTGCTGCGTCCCGCCACGCTCGACGTCGCGGTGCGGGAGGACTGACGCGCCCCATGTCCGACGCGCTCCTGCCCTACTACAACCGGGAACTCGGCGCGATCCGCAAGGACGCGGCCGATTTCGCCGATGCCTTCCCGAAGGTCGCCGGCCGCCTTCGCCTTTCGGCCGAGGCGGTGGACGATCCCTTCGTCGCGCGGCTGCTCGAGGGCGTCGCCTTCCTCGCGGCGCGGGTGCAGCACCGGCTCGACGACGAGCTGCCGGAACTCTCGGACGCCCTGCTGGAGATGCTGTCGCCGCATCTCCTCGCCCCGGTGCCGTCGATGACGACGCTGAAGCTCGCGGGGCCGCCGGAGCTGCGAGCGCCGGCGCGGGTTCCCCGCGGCCTCATGGTGGAGACCGAGCCGGTGCGCGGCGAGCCGGTGCGCTTCCGCACCTGCCATGACGTCATGCTCTGGCCGCTGGCGATCGAGCAAGTGCGGTTGATGGGGCTGCCGCTGGCCGCGCCGGCCAATCCACGTGCCGCGGGCGCCGTGGCCTGCCTGCGCCTCACGCTGCGGACGCCGGCGCCGGACGTCGCCATCGCCTCGCTCGGCCTCGACCGGCTCCGGCTGCACCTGCGTGGCATCGGCACGGCGGCGATGACGCTGCACGAGCTGCTCTGCACCAGCACGCTCTCCGTCGCGCTCGCCGACGGCCCGGCCGATCCGCGGCCGACCATCCTCGGCCCCGCCGCGCTGCAGGCAGCCGGGTTCGAGCCCGAGGAGGCCGCGCTGCCCTGGCCGAAGCGCGCCTTCGATGGCCACCGGCTGCTGACCGAATACTTCGCCTTCCCGGACAAGTTCCTCTACCTCGACCTCGACGGGCTGGAGGCGCGCAGCCTGGTGCAGCAGTCCGACCGGCTCGAGATCTTCATCTACCTCTCGCGCGCCGTGCCGGCGCTGGAGCGCAGCGTCGGCCCCGAGAGCGTCGCGCTCGGCTGCACGCCGGCGATCAACCTCTTCCCGCAGCGCTGCGAGCCGATCCAGCTCGACGGCACGCGCTCCGAATGGCCCGTGCTGGCGGATGCGCGGCGCCCGGTCGCGCTCGAGGTCTATGCGGTGGACCAGGTGCGGGAAAGCCGCGCCGACGGCAGCCGCCGGCCCGTGCTGCCCTTCCACCGCCTCGGCCACGCCATGGACCTCGCCGAGGCCGGGCCCGCGCGCGACCGCCCCGTGGTGAACTATGTCGCGGTGCGGCGCGCCGCGCTGCCGCCGCTGTCCGGCACCCAGACCACGCTCATGCTGCGCGACCCGGCCTTCGACCCCATGGCGCCGGCAGACGGCGTGCTGACGGTGGAGGCTTTGTGCTGCAACCGCGACCTGCCGGGCATGCTGCCCTTCGGCGGCGGCCAGCCCCGGCTGCGGGTCGCCGCCGGCTCGCCCGCGGCCAGTGCCGAGGCGCTGGTGCCGCCGACGCCGACGCTGCGGCCCAACCTGCGCGAGCGCGGGGCCTGGAAGCTGGTCTCGCATCTCGCGCTGAACCACCTGTCCGTCGTGGATGGGCCGGACGGCGCGGCGGCGCTGCGCGAGCTGCTGCGGCTGCACGACCTTCGGGATTCGGCCGAGAGCCGCGCGGCGCTGGCGGCGCTGCAGACGGTGGATGCCAGCCCGGGCGTCGCGCGTCTGCCGGGAGGACGGCCGGGCGTGCTGGTGCGCGGCCTCGATGTCACGCTCGGCTTCGACCAGCAGGCCTGGCAGGCGGGGGGCCTCTATCTGCTGGCGACGGTGCTGGAACGCTTCCTTGCGCACCAGGTGTCGGTGAATGCCTTCGTGCGCAGCCATGTCGTGCTGCGCGGCCGGCCCGGGGTCACGGCCCGCTTCCCGGCGCGCAGCGGCACGCGGACGCTGCTGTGAGCGGAGCGAAGGACGCGGCGGAGCCCCCCGCCGGGGGACCCCCGGACGCAGCGGTGCACGGCGGAGGCCCCCCGGACGCGGCGGTGCATGCCGGTGGAGGACCTGCGGACGCGACATCGGGCTCGGGCCCGACCGGCGCTGTGGCCGCCTACACCGCCGCCTCTCCCACCCGACAGCACCCTGCCACCCCCAGCCTCCCGGCGCGGCATGACCCTGCCGCATTCAGCCTCCTCGCGCGGCATGACACTGCCGCCCCCAGGCCCTCGCCTGCGCAGCGCCTCGCCAGGACGCCGGGGCGCTTCGACCTCGACCAGGCCGTCCGGGTCGCGGCGCCCGGTGGCGATCCCCTGGCGCTGCGCTACCGCACCGTCACACGGCTCGGCTTTCCGGCGGGCGAGGTCCTGGCGCACCGGCCTGACCAGCGCGAACTCGTTGTCGCCTCCTTCGGCCTGATCGGCCCCGGCGGCGTGCTGCCGCGGCACCACACCGCGACCACTGCCGCGGAGCAGCGGAAGCGCTCGCGCGCGTTGCACCAGTTCATGGACATGCTGGCGAGCCGCTTCACCGGGCTCTTTGTCCTCGCGGGCGCGCGCTACCGCCCGACCGCCGATCCCACAGCGGCGGAACGCGTGCTCGCTGCGGCGATGGGGTTGGAGACGCCGGGGCTGATGGCGCGCGCCGGCGTGCCGCGTGACGCCGCGCTGTACCATGCCGGGCATCTTTCGGCGCGCAGCCGCTCCGGCACGCGGCTCGCCGCGATGCTCGAGGAGGAGGCGGGCGCGCCGGTCAGGCTCGAGGAATTCGCGGGTCGGTGGGTCCGGCTGCCACCCTCGGAACGCACGCGGCTTGCCGGTGGCGGCCGCGGCGCCGCCGC
>JAIYAI010000236.1 GCA_027489135.1 Acetobacteraceae bacterium | reverse complement strand
GGCCTCGTAGCAGCGCACGCGAATGACGTGGCGCGGGTCGGGATCGACCAGCGCCACCTCGATATCCGTGGCTCTGGCGGCATCGATCGCCCGCGCCGCGGCGGCCGCGGCCCACAGCCCGGCGAAGCCGCCGCCAAGGACGAGCAGCCGCCGGGTGGCCATCCCCGCCCCGCCTCAGGTCAGGACGCTATCGGGGGCGGTCAGCGTCGCAATCGCGGCCGAGGCGATGGCGACGATGGTGGCGATCTGCTCCGGCGTCAGCGGATCGCCCGCCGGCAGCGTGACGCCGAGATCCCCGGCATAGGTGGTCAGCGGGTGGTAGGTGGCGGCCAACCCGACCAGACCTGCCAGGGCGGTCGCCTGCTCGGCCGTCGAATGTCCCGGGCCGAAGGCGTCGCTGAAGCCGGCCAGCGCCAGCAGCGCCAGCGGGTCGCCAAGATATTCCGCGTCGCCGTAGCGCAGGATGTCGGGACTGTAGAGCAGCGGGCCCATCACCGCCGGGTTATTGGCGTAGTTGCCGACCGGGTCGCCGTACTCGACGTAGTTGACCAGCTTCGAGGGCTGGCCGTCCGGGATGGCGCTCGCCGCGATGCCGGGCGCCGCGAAGGTCATGCCCGCGAGGTCAAGCTGCGCGCCGACATACATGGCGATGCCGGCGCCGAGCGAATGGCCAGTGACGAAGACGTTGTCGGGCGTGATGCCGGACAGCGCGGCGGCGGCCATGACGGTCCCGGTGAAGTCCACCGCGATGTCGAAGGCGGGCGGCACCATGCCGAGATAGATCATCGCATCGGCGACGATCTGCGCGGTGACGAATTCGGTCTTGGTGTCGATCTGGCTGATCGCCGTACCTTCGAAGGCGATGATCAGGTCGTTGTTCTCGTTCAGCAGGGCACGGCCGTAGAAGCCCGCCGCCGTCACCTCGAGCTCGACCGGCGTGCCGAAGACGGTGAAGGGCACGAGGCCGTCGGGCAGGCCGGTATTCACGCGCGAATAGGCGGATTCCGATGCGTAGATCATCTCGGCGATGGTCGGGCCGAGCGCCAGGGGCTCGGTCGGGTCCGGCGCCAGCGCGTCGATCTCGGCCGTGGAGAGGCCGTTCACCTTGTTCAGCGGATTGGCGAAGAAGTCCTTCCAGACGATGTCGCGCGTCGGGTCGAAGGCGCCATCGCCGAGCAGGATGTGCAGGTCGTCGCCGCCCGCTTCCTGGCGGTAGCTGATGGTGGCCGCATCCTTGATCACGAGGCGGTTGGCGCCGGCGTCGTCGACGATGACCGTGCCGCCCGACGCGGCGTCGACCACGTAGCGGTCGTCGCCGTCGCCGCCCTCGAGGATCGCGCCGGTGCCGCGCAGCTTCAGCACGTCGCTGCCGTCGCCGCCGCGCAGCGTGGAGCCTGCGAGGCCGTCGATCAGCACGATGCGGTCGTCGCCGCCCTCGCCGTCGAGCAGGCTCGGGCCGGCGCCGCGGGCGCGGATCAGGTCGTTGCCGTCGCCGGCGAGGATGCTGTGCACGCCCTCGCCCAGAAGGACGATGTCGTCGCCCGGCGTGGTGGGCGGATCCGTCGCGAGAAGCAGCTTCCGCGCCGCATACCGTGTCGCCATGATCGTGTCCCTCGACTGCGGGGCGGCGGCGGAATGGCCGCTGGCCCCTTGCACCGCGCACGGAAGCATGCCGGGGCGTCGCATGCCAGCGAAAGGCGGGGGGCGTGGCGGTCGCATGCCCGCCGGACCGGGGTGGATGGCGGTTGCGGCCCGCGCCCGGGGGCTGGCAATGCGGCATCGTGGCCCGAGTGATGGGGCTTGGAATTCGGCATCGCGGCCTGCGTCATGGGGCTGGCGTCGGGGCGTCGGGATGCGGCATGTCCGCGCGGCGACCCTCGCGCCAGCCGGCTGCCGGCGTGGGCCGGCCAGCTTGACACTCCGCAGGGTGTGCCTTAGCAGCGCCCTGCCTTCCGACGGGGGACGTCAGGGAGGAACTATGGCGGACGAACGCGACGGCGGCTTCGAACAGCGCCTGCGGGATGCCCGGGCCAAGCGCGGCCTGGACAAGCCGAAGGATGCGGGGCCGACGCAGGGCCTTCCGACCGGACCCTGGGGGATCGGTTTCCGCGCGGGTGTGGAGGTGGTGTCGGCCCTGGTGGTCGGCATCGTCATCGGCATCGTGCTGGATCGGTGGCTCGGGACCTGGCCATGGTTCTTCCTGCTGTTCTTCGTCATGGGTTCGGCGGCCGGGGTCCTGAACGTGTATCGCCTGTTCAACCCGCGGTCCGGCCCGCGAGGCTGAGCGTTTTTATTCGCGAGGGACTGCAGTGGCCGCCGAAGGGAAAGCGATCGACGCGCTCGGTCAGTTCGAGCTGCAGCCCTTCCTGGGCCCGATTGGCGAGGCCGTGCGCTTCAGCCAGTCGAACGCGCACATGCTGGCCGCGGTCGGCATCATCTCCGGACTGATGATCTGGGGCATGGCGCGGCGCGCCATTATCCCGGGCCGCCTGCAGGCCGCCGCCGAGATGTCGTATGACTTCGTGCATGACCTGGTCACCGGCCAGGTGGGCGACGAGGGCAAGCGCTTCTTCCCCTTCGTCTTCAGCCTGTTCATGTTCGTGCTGTTCGGCAACCTGATCGGCCTGCTGCCCTTCGCCTTCACCTTCACCAGCCATATCGCGGTGACCTTCACCCTGGCGATGGTGGTCTTCATCCTGACGACGATCGTCGGCATCGCCATCCACGGCAAGCACTGGTTCAGCTACTTCGTGCCGGAAGGCGCGCCGAAGCCCCTGCTGCCGCTGATCGTGCCGATCGAGATCATCTCCTACCTTTCGCGCCCGGTCAGCCTCTCGGTCCGTCTCTTCGCCAACATGGTGGCGGGCCACGTGATGCTGAAGGTCTTCGCCACCTTCGTGGTGATGATCGGCGGCGCCGGCATCCTCGGCATCTTCGGCGCGACCCTGCCGCTGGCGCTGAACGTGGTGCTGATCGGCTTCGAACTGCTGGTGGCGTTCCTGCAGGCCTATGTCTTCGCCATCCTCACCAGCATCTACCTGCACGACGCGGTGCACCTGCACTAAGCCCGCGTCGCCGCACCTCTCCTCCATCAGGACAAACGGAAGGATATTCCCATGGAAGTCGCAGCCGCGAAGGCCCTCGGGGCCGGCCTGGCCGTCATCGCGCTCGCGGGCGTGGGCATCGGCATTGGCAACATCTTCTCCTCGATGGTCTCGTCCGTCGCCCGCAATCCGGGCGCCCGCGACGCGGTCTTCCCGATCGGCATCCTGGGCTTCGCGCTGACGGAAGCCGTCGCGCTCTTCGCCCTGCTGATCGCCTTCCTCATCCTCTTCACCTGATCTCCCCGCGGGCGCCCCAGGGCGTCCCGGGACATTGCCTTCCGGCCGGTTCGGCGCCCGTGGCGGGTTCACCCCCGCCCGGGCGTCACGCCCAGCCGGGGGCAGGTGAAGAGGCCTGTGGGAAGAAGGCACCCGGCATGAGACTGAGCATCCGCTCGGCAGGCCTCGGACTGGTGGCAGGCCTGCTGCCCGCCCTGGCGTTCGCGGCCGACGCGCATGGCGACGCCGGCGGCGGTGGCATGCCGCAGCTGCGCTTCAACGACCCGTGGATGCACGGCCAGATCATCTGGCTGCTGCTGATCTTCGGGCTCCTCTACTACGTCATGGCCCGCTACGCGCTGCCCGAGGTGGCCAGCGTGCTCGAGGCCCGGCGCCAGCGCATCGAGGGCGACCTCGAGGCGGCGCAGGAGGCCAAGGGCCGTGCCGACGCCGCGCTGGCCGCGCATCGCGCCGCCACGGCACAGGCGCGCGCCGAGGCGCAATCCGCCATCACCACGGCGGCGCAGCAGGCGCAGGCCGAGGCCGCGGCGAAGGGCGAGGCGCTGAACGCCCGGCTGACCGCGCAGATCGAGGCGGCCGAGGGTCGCATCGCCGCCGCGCGCGACGCCGCCATGGGCGCGCTCCGCCAGGTGGCGACGGAAACCACGGACGCGCTGGTGTCCCGCCTGATCGGCGGCGTCGACCGCGGCGCGGTCGAGGCTGCCGTGGACCGCGAGCTCTCTGCCCGCGCCGCAGCGGGGGGACGGGGCTGATGCACCACTACGACCACTTCTGGCAGGACCCGAAGTTCTGGGTCGCCATCAGCTTCGTCATCTTCTTCGTCCTGGTCGGGAAGACGGCCTGGGCAAAGGTGACGGAGGCGCTGGACGGCCGCGCCGCCAAGGTGCGCTCCGACCTCGACGAGGCGGCCCGCCTGCGCGCCGAGGCCGAGGCCATGCTGGTCCAGGCCGAGAAGGACCGCGTCGCCGCGCTGAAGGAAGCCGAGGAGCTTCTCGCCCGCGCCCGCACCGAGGCGGCTCGCGTGGCCGAGGCCGCTGCTGCCGAGGCCGAAGCCGGCGCCAAGCGCCGGGAGCGCATGGCCATGGACCGCATCGCCGCGGCCGAGGCCAGCGCCCTGGCCGAGGTGCGCAACGCGGCGGCCGAGATCGCCACCGCCGCCGCCCGCAACGTGATCGCCGAGAAGATGGGCCCGGCCGAGGACGCCGTGCTGATCGACAAGGCGGTCGCCGACCTGCCGCGCGCCCTGCGCGCCTGACGATCGCGGCCCGATGGGCCGGGATTCCAACGCCCCCGCCAGCGCCGTGCTGGCGGGGGCGTTGTTTTTTCGCGCTGCCTCGGGCCGCTCGCTGGACTGTGCAACGACCGGGGTGCGATAGGAGTCGTATCAGGCACGGTGCGCGGCACGTCGCGCGCCTTGGGGAGAATTCCGGGTGGCGGGACGGGGCATGGCGATCGTGGTATCGGCGATCGCCGGCATCGCGCTTGGCTCCCTCGCCACCGTCCTGCTGACGGCGCCCCCGGACCATCGCGGCGAGTTGCCGACGGGTGCGCTGGCCCCCGCACCGCCGCCCGGGCCCGCGGCGCCCGCCGCCCCGCCGGGCGTGGAGATCGAGGTCGTCGCCGCGCGCCAGGCCCTGGCCGTGCGGCTGCGCAGCCCCGACGCGCTGAACCTCTCGGATGTCAGGGTGCATGATTTCGGCACCCCTGACGAACGCGCCGTCTGCGGCACGATGCGGTCGCCCGAGATCCCCGGCGGCACGGCGCGCTTCGTGGTGCGCGTGCTGCAGCCCCGCAATGCCGGTACCCGCCCGCCGCAGACCGTGGTGGAGGATGCGCCCTGGCTCGTCCGCCCCTCGCCCGAGGCGGCGCGGCGCTTCTGCCGCGAGCCCGAGCCCGTGGCGGCGACACAGCCCACGCCCGAGGCGGTGCAGCTCGGCACGCCCCCGGTGACCCCGCCGCCCGCCGCCGCCGCATCGGCCGGTGGTCGCGTGGTGACCCAGTCGCCCGCCAATCTCCGCGCCGCCCCGCAGGGCGAGGTGCTGATGTCCATCCCGCGCGGGCGCACGCTGATCGTCTTCGACCGCGCCCCGGGCGGCTGGGTGCAGGTGGGGGAGACGGCGCCGCAGGGCTGGGTGCATTCGAGCCTGCTCAGCGACGCCGCCCAGTAGGCAAGGCGGCTTCCGCACGGCGCGCAGCTGGGCTCTACTTGCGGCGACCACCGCAGCAGGAGCCCCGCCATGGCTGGCATCACCAAATCCGCCGAGGAGACCGCGCTGATCGAGCGCGCGAGGAAGGTGCTGCCCGCCGGCGGCTTCGGCAATTTCGCCGCCGACATCGTCATCCGCGAGGGCCGCGGCGGCCATGTCTGGGACGTCTCCGGCAACGAATATGTCGACTACCTGCTGGGCTCCGGCCCCATGTACATCGGCCACTGCCACCCGGAGGTGACGGAGGCGGTGCTGGCGCAGGTGACCAAGGGCAGCACCTTCTTCGCCAACAACGAGCACGGCATCCAGCTTGCCGAGGCGATCGTCGACGCGCTGCCCTGCGCCGAGCAGGTGCGCTACGTCAGCAGCGGCTCCGAGGCCGACATGTACGCGATGCGCGTCGCCCGCGCCTATCGCCGCCGCGAGAAGATCCTGAAGTTCGAGGGCGGCTACCATGGCATGAGCGACTACGGCCTCATGTCCCTCGCGCCGAAGCGGCTGGCGAATTTTCCGCGCCCCGTGCCGGACTCCGCCGGCATCCCGAAGGCGATCGAGGAGGAGGTGCTGGTCGCGCCCTACAACGACCTCGAGGCGGTGCAGCGCCTGGTGCAGGCGCAGGGCGACACCATCGCCGGCATCATCGTCGAGCCTTTCCAGCGGCTGATCCCGCCCGCGCCCGGCTTCCTGGAAGGCCTGCGCGAGCTCTGCACCCGCACCGGCATCGTGCTGATCTTCGACGAGGTCGTGACCGGCTTCCGCTTCGCCTATGGCGGCGCGCAATCCTACTACGGCGTGACGCCGGACATGTGCTCGCTCGGCAAGATCATCGGCGGCGGCTTCCCGCTGGCGGCGATCGCGGGGAAGACGGAGATCATGGCGCATTTCGACCGCGCCCTGGTGCCGGAGGACGCCTTCCTGACGCAGGTGGGCACGCTCTCCGGCAACCCGGTGGCCGCGGTGGCGGGCCTCAAGACCATGGAGATCCTCAAGCGCCCGGGCGCCTATGATGGCGTCTTCGCCACGGGCCGCGCGCTGTGGCAGGGGCTGCAGGAGCGCATCGCCAGGGCCGGCCTGCCCGCGCAGGTGATCGGCGAGCCGCCGCTCTTCGACGTGGTCTACGCGACCGGCGACCTCCGCGACTATCGCGCGGTGAACCGGAGCGACAAGGAGATGGCGGCGCATGTGAACCGCTGCATGCGCGCGGGCGGAATCCTGAAGGGGGAGAGCAAATACTACCTCTCCACCGCGCACGACATGCGGGACGTGGAGCAGACGCTGGCGGCCTTCGATACGGCGATGAAGACGATGCCGGCGACGAAGGCGGCGTGATCCACGTGGTGATTGGAGAGGGGCGCGGCCCCTCTCCAAGCCTCACCCCGCCAAGGGCCGGTCGGACATATATGTCCGACCCCTTGGAACCCGTTCGTGCGGACCTTGGACGGACGAAGCGAGAGGGCGCCGCGTCATGCCGATGATCCTGGCCGCCAATGCGAACGCCCAGGGCAGCCATGTCGGCGAATGGCGGCACCCGCATGCCTGGGACAGGCCGGCGGCGAATATCGAGAACGCGGGGCGCCTGGCGCGCATCGCGGAGGCGGGGAAGTTCGACCTGCTCTTCCTCGCCGACGGCAACGGCGTGCGGAACCAGGACAAGCCGGACCTCTTCGCCGCGACCAGCCCGTCCGACCGCCCCGGCGTGTTCGAGCCCGTCACGCTGCTGTCCGCGCTGGCGATGGTGACGCGCCACATCGGCCTCGTGGCGACGGCGACCACCACCTATGACGAGCCCTACCACGTGGCGCGGCGCTTCGCGTCGCTGGATCACATCAGCCGCGGACGGGCGGGGTGGAACCTCGTCACCACCTCCAACGCCGGGGACGCGCTGAACTTCAACCACGACGCCCATGTGCCGCGCGAGCAGCGCTACGACCGCGCCATGGAGTTCGCCGCCGTCGTGAAGGGGCTGTGGGATAGCTGGGCGGACGACGCCTTCCCGCAGGACAAGGCATCAGGCCGCTTCCTCGACCCCGCGAAGGTGCATGCGCTGGCGCACAAGGGGACGCATTTCCAGGTCGCCGGCCCGATGAACGCGCCGCGGCCGGTGCAGGGGCATTGCGTGATCTTCTCGGCGGGGCAGTCGGAGCAGGGCAAGGACCTCGCCGCGGCGCATTCCGACTGCGTCTTCGCGATCGAGGGCACGATCGAGCGGGCGAAGCTCCTCCATGCCGACCTCAAGGGCCGCCTGGCGCGGCACGGGCGCGCGCCGGAGGAGCTGAAGATCCTCTCCGGCGTCACGATCTGCGCGGCGGAGACGGATGCCGAGGCCGAGGCGCTGATGCGGGCGCTCGACGACCTCGTGCCCGATGCGGTGGCCTTCGATTATCTCGCGAAGATGACGGGGCTGAAGGTGCAGGGCCTGCCCCCCGATGGCCCGATGCCGGCGCCGGAGGCGGAGCACTTGGGCCCCACCGGCATCGGCAAGGCGATCGTCGCCATGGCCGTCGCGGAGGGGCTGACGCTGCGCCAGACCGCGCGCCGCATCCTGCCGCAGATGGCGGGGAACATGATCGTCGGCAGCGCCCGCCGCGTCGCCGACACGATGGAGGCCTGGTACCGCGAGAAGGCCTGCGACGGCTTCATGATCGCCGCACCCGTGGTGCCAACCGGGCTCGAGCGTTTCGTGCGGCTGGTGGTGCCGGAACTGCAGCGGCGGGGGCTGTTCCGCCGCGACTACGAGGCGACGACACTCAGGGGAAATCTCGGGCTGGCGCGGCCGCCCAATCCCTGGTTCGCGTAGAGGTTCGGGGAGGAAAAAACATGTCCGGGACAACGACGCGGCGGGGCCTGCTGGCGGCGGGGCTCGCAGCCCCCCTGGTGGCGCAAGCGGCCGACGAGCCCTGGCCGACCAGGCCTGTGCGGGTGCTGATGCCCTTCGGCGCGGGTGGGTCCATGGACATCGTGGCGCGGGCGCTGGCGCCGGGGGTATCGGCGCTGCTGGGCCAGCCGGTGGTGGTGGAGAACCGGTCCGGCGGCACGGGCACGGTCGCCATGGGCGCGCTACTGGCGGCGCCGGCGGATGGCTACAGCGTGATGTTCACCGGCAGCAGTATCGCCACGATCTGGATGCTGATGCGCGGGCTGCCCTTCACGTTGGACGCCTTCGCGCCGCTGTCGCTGCTGACGATCGGGCCGACGGTGATCTGCGTGCCGCGGCAGCTTGGGCCGACGACGCTTGCGGAGTTCATCGCGGCGGCGCGGGCGCGGCCGGGGCAGTGGTCCTTCGGCAGTTCCGGCATCGGGACCTCCGTCCATCTCGGGGGGGAGCTGCTGAAGATGGCGGCGGGGCTGGACATGACCCATGTGCCGTATCGCAGCACGCCGCAGATCATGTCCGACATGCTGGAGGGGCGGATCCAGATGAGCGTGCTGGGCGAGACCGATGCGCGGCCCTTCCTGCAGACCGGGCAGTTGCGGGGCCTGGCGGTGGCCTTCCCGGAGCGGCTGCCGGGCTTCCCCGACATTCCGACCACGGCGGAGCTGGGGTATCCGGCGGTGCGGGCGAGCAACAATTTCGGCCTCATGGCGCGGGCCGGCACGCCCGCGGCGGTGCAGGCGCGGCTGACCGAGGCCTGGCGCGCGGCGGTGCGGCAGCCGGAGGTGGTGCGGCGCTTCGCGGAGCTGGGGTTGATCGTGGTGGGGAGCTCGGCGGAGGAGTTCGGGCGGGCGGTGCGGGAGGATATGGCGCACTACCGGGAGGTGATCCGGGTGGCGGAGGTGCGGTTGGATTGAGGGGGCGGGGGGGCGCATTACCTGCGAAACTCGTATTTCGCAGGTAATACGCCTATATCGGGTTACACGAACCCGAGGTTCCGCATGGACGAGCCCATTCCCGTGCCGGCTGGCGAGGTGCAGCGGCACTTCGCGCTATGGCAGGACCGGGCGCTGACGCGCCCCGTCGCCGTCACCAGCCGCGGGCGTCCGCGCGTCGTGATGCTGTCGGTCGAGGAGTACGAGCGGCTGCGCCGGCGGGACCGCCAGGCGCTGCGCGTCGAGGACCTGCCCGAGGACCTGGTGGACGCGATCGCCGCGAGCGAGGCGCCGGAGGAGGCGCGCCGCTTCGACGGCGAGCTTGGCTGAACCGCCGCGCCGCGGGCCACCGGCGCCGCAGCCGGGCGAGGTGATCCGCTACTCGTATCTCTGGACGCATGAGGCCGGCGCAGGCGCGGAGGAGGGACGCAAGGACCGTCCCTGCGCGGTGGTCCTGGCGCTCGCCCGTGCCGGCGACAGCGTCGAGGTGGTGGTGGCGCCGATCACGTCACGGGCGCCGGCAGGCGACGTCGACGGCGTCGAGGTTCCACCCGAGACGCGCCGACGCCTCGGCCTGCAGGAAGCGCCGTGCTGGATCGTGCTGACGGAGGTGAACCGCTTCGCCTGGCCCGGGCCCGATCTGCGCCCCGTCGACGCTGCCGGCGGATTGGCCTGGAGCCATGGCCTGCTGCCGGCGCGGCTGTTCGAGCGGGTGCGCGATGCGATCGTGGCGCGCGCCAGGGCGCGCAGGCTGCGGGCGGTGACGCGCACGGAGTGACGAGTGGGTGAGGCTGTAGGGCGCGGGGGACATGCCAATCGCGCGGCGGTGTGGCAGCCTGAAGTGATACGGACGCACGCGGAGATCGGGCTGATCGTGATTGGGACCCCGGCGGCGGAGTTTGGCTTAGCGATCGCGCCGTGCGTGCGGGGCGGCGGCATCAAGTCTGTTCGCGTCGCCATCCTCTGAGCAACTGGGCCCTTGCCCGGCCTTTCTTCGCCGCCGCGCGACAGCAAATCACTTGCGGACGTTCGGGCGACGAACAACCTGAGGACAGCAACCGGTGGTTTGAGACATGCAAGGCCAGTCTTGTCCCGTGTGCGGCACCACGCTCCAGGAGAGCGGGCGGAACTCTGACTACGGGGAGCGCCACCAATACCACTGTCCTCGGTGCGGCCCTTTTGAGATTACGCGGACGGCGATAGCGATGCTGAAAGGCCGGCTCGCGGCGGACCCGCTTGCACGCGCCCGCCTCAGTCACGCGATCCGCCAACGCACTAACGAGGAGAAGTGGCTGTCCGTGGATAGCTACAGCCTCGACGACCTGACAGCGACACCGCTACCGGACGCAAGGCGTCAGTCCGAATACTTGCTGGCCTGGCTCCGCACGGTTGTACAGGATGACGCATTCGGGGTTGCGGAGCTTCCTCCGATGGACGTTCTAGCAGGTATCGTGGGTGCTGCAGGGGCGGAACAGGCTGCGCGGCTACTGACCTGGATCGAGGGTGAGGGCCTATTGACGCTGGACCGGGAGGGCGATGGGACGGTGGTCAGAGCTTTGCTGACCCCCGTCGCATGGGCGCGTGTATCCCCCGAGTCCGCCACACCATCTGCCAACTCACAAAGTCCGGCCCATGCGAATGCAAGTGCCGAGTCAACGGCAGAGGCCTGTGTAGTAAGGGCGTGCTGTCCGAGCTGCGGCCGCGGGGAAAAGCGCAACGCCTTCCTACGCGCCTCGTTCTGCCAGCCGGGCAGCGATGGCAACACCTCCTGGAGCCATACATACTCGGTCCTTGAGTGCTGCGGTTGCCAAGCACTTTTCGTCCGCCACGAGCACTGGTTTTCTGAGTGGGACGACTGGGAGCGGGACGCGCGCACCGGGCAGCCGCAACCTGTTCCAGGAGTCAAAACGGAGTATTGGCCTGCCGCTCCAAAGCGCCCAAAGCCGCCTCGGTCGGACTTGTTGAGAGACATCGATCTGCGCGAAACGATGACCGAGGTTTACTCCGCGCTCAACAACAACCTACTTCGCCTGTCAGCGGGCGGCACGCGTACGTTGATTGATGTCGCAATCCGGTTGACCGTAGGGGACAAATCGAACTTCCCCCGAGGCCTTGAGGCAATGGTCGCAGAGGGGATTCTGCATGCGCCCGAAAAGGACGTACTCTTGATTATGGCCGACGTTGGCAACGCGGCATTGCACCGCGCGCATTCACCGTCTCCGGAGACCCTAGTGGAGTGACTCCAACACTTGCTTCCCTCGCGTGATGGCGGCGAGGACGCGATCTGGATCGGCGGTCCAGATGAATGGTTTGGGTTCTGTGTTGTGCTCTGCGACGTAGCGGTTGATGGTTGCCTGCAGGTCGACGAGCTAGTATAAGACCCCGC
>JAIYAI010000466.1 GCA_027489135.1 Acetobacteraceae bacterium | reverse complement strand
GGCAAGACGACGCTGATCAAGGAATTCCTGGCCACCCCGGAAGGCGCCGGCACCGCGGTGGTGGTGAACGAATTCGGCGCGGTCGGGATCGACGATGCGCTGCTGGCGCCCTCCGCCACGGGGAAGGTGGCGCTGCTCGGCAACGGGTGCCTGTGCTGCGCCATCCGCAGCGACCTCGACACCACCTTCCGGACGCTGTTCACGGACCGCGCGCGCGGCGCCGTGCCGGCCTTCCGGCGCGTGGTGCTGGAACTGTCGGGGGCTGACGACCCGGCGCCGGTGCTGCAGACCTTCCTCAGCGCGCGGGCGCTGGCCGGGGAGTACCACCTGCAGGCGATCATCGCCGTGGTGGATGCGGCGACGGGTGCGGCGAGCCTGGAGGTCTCGCCGGAGGCGCGGCGCCAGGTGGCACTGGCCGACCGGATCCTGCTGAGCAAGACGGATCTCGCCGAGGACACCGGGGCGCTGCCGGCACGGATCGCGGCGCTGAACCCCATGGCACCGCTGGCCCGGGCGGTACAGGGGCGGGTCGATCCGGCCTTCCTGCTGGCGGAGAGCGACCTGCCGCGGCCCTCCGCGCTGATGGCCGACGCGCCGGCGCATGTGGCGGACCTGGCCAGCTTCACCCTGGTCTTCGACCGGCCCTGGGCGTGGAAGGCGCTGACCGCGGCGCTGGCGCTGCTGGCGGAACTGCGCGGGCCGGACCTGCTGCGGGTGAAGGGGCTGGCGGCGGTGGAGGGCTGCGACGGGCCGGTGGTGGTCCATGCCGTGCAGCACGTGCTGCACGCGCCGATGGAGCTTCAGGCCTGGCCGGACAGGGACCGGCGGACGCGGCTGGTCTTCATCACGCGCGGCGGCCTGGCGCGCGGCCAGGTGGAAGCGGTGTTCGACGCGGTCCTGCGCCTCGGGGCGTGAGCACCGGCGCTACCCCGGCCGAGGCGCCCCCGCCGCAGCGACGGCAGGCTGCCCCCGCTGCATCAGAAGCAGGGGGATCAGCCCGAGCAGGGTGATCGCCCCCATCACCCACCAGGCCGAGCGAAACGCGGCGACGGACGGCGCGGCGCCGGCGGGCACGGCGACGATCGCCACGAAGATGGCGACGCCGACGGCGAAGCCGATCTGGCGGATCATGTTGATCACCCCCGACCCCGTGGCGAAGGCCGAGGCGGGCAGGGAAGAGGTCCCGAGGCCCATCAGCGTCGGCAGCGTCAGCCCGACGCCGATCCCGGAGGGGATGACGCAGAGCACCGCGAAGAGAAGGTCGGCCTCCGGCCCGGCCAGGACCGCCCAGACCACCACCCCCGCGGCGAAGACCGAAAGGCCCGCCGCCGCCACGCGCGCCGCGCCGAAGCGGCGGATCAGCGGGCCGGCCAGCAGCAGCGCGGTGATGGGCACCATGAAGGGGCCGGGCGCGATGGCCAGGCCGATCTTCTCGACGGGCCAGTGCCACACGCCCTCCTGCCAGAGCACCAGCGAGAGCAGGAAGCCGCCGAAGGCGGTGGAAAAGGGCGCCATCGTCAGGGTCGCGCGCGTGAAGTCGCGGATCCTGAACAGCGCCGGGTCGACGAAGGGCTCCGTGGAGCGCAGGCAATGCGCGACGAAGAGCGCCAGCGTCACCACCGCCACCGCGAAGCTCAGCGCGACGCCGGTCGAGCTCCAGCCCCAGTCGTTCAGCTTCACGATGGCGAAGGCCAGCGCGCTGATGCCGAGGGTGATCAGCGCCGCCGCCCAGGTGCTCGGCACCGGCACCTGCTGGCCCGGGATGCGCGGCAGCCTGGTCGCGCCGATGATCAGGGCGAGGATGCCGATCGGGACATTGACCAGGAAGATCCAGCGCCAGCTGAACGTGACGAGCAGCGCGCCCACCAGCGGCCCGAGCGCGGCCGCGAAGCCGCCGATCGCGGCCCAGGTGCGGACCGCCCCGCCGCGCCGCTCCGGCGCCGTGGTCGCCAGGATCAGGCCGAGGGAGGTCGGCGTCAGCAGGGCCGCGCCCGCCGCCTGCAGCAGGCGGAACGCCACCAGGCTCTCGACGCTGTTCGCCAGGGCGCAGGCGGCCGAGGCGATGGTGAAGAGCGCGATGCCGGCGAGGAAGCCGAGGTTGCGCGGATAGCGCTCCGCCAGCCGGCCGCAGAGCACCAGCAGCGCCGCGTAGACGATCGCATAGCCGTTCAGGACCCAGGACAGGTCCCCGAGATCCGCGTCGCCGAAATCCCGGGCGATGTCCGGCAGCGCCACGTTGACGATGAAGAGGTCGAGGTTCGCCAGCACGACCCCGGCGCTGACGATGGCCATGACCTGGCCCGGGCTTGCGGGGGGCCTCATTGCGCGACGGTCCCGCATGGGGAGGCTTTCGGGCATGCGGGGTCGGGCATTTTGATGACGCTCGTCATGATTGACTTTTTCATGACGTCCGTCATGAAAGCCGTCAACGGGTGTTCGTGCGGACCGGCGAGGGCAGGCGGATGCGGGTGAGCAGGGCGAAGGCGGCCGAGAACCGGGAGCGCATCCTGGATGGCGCCGCGCGGCTGTTCCGCGAGCAGGGGCTGGCCGGCGTCGGCGTCGATGTAACCGGCGAACATGAAGCGCAGGAGCGTCTGCGTTTGCTCGTCAATGAGCTCAACCACCGTGTGAAGAACACCTTGGCCATCGTCCAGGCTAAGGCGCGGAACGCCTTTTACGGCGTGGCTGCCGCCAGACCCGCCTATCAGGCTTTCGAAGACCGGTTGCTGGCCGTCGCAGCCGCGCATGATCTGCTGTCGGAAGGACACTGGTCGGCGGCAGATTTACGGTCTGTGATTGAGCGTACCCTAACACCCCACGCGGGGAACCGCTTTGACGTCGAGGGCGAAGATGTGCAGGTGCCGCCGCCTGTCGCGCTTTCGATCTCGATGGCGGTCCACGAGCTCTGC
>JAIYAI010000743.1 GCA_027489135.1 Acetobacteraceae bacterium | reverse complement strand
GACCGCGGTGGGCGGCGTCGGCGGCAACGGCTTCGACCTGAACGATAGCGACCGGGTCTGGGGCACCGGCGGCCGCGGCGCCTTGGCCGGGGCCCCTGGGAAGGGGGCGGCCGGCGGCGCGGGCGGCAACGCGACTGCCGCCATCACCTTCTTCACGGTGGATGCCGAGGCGCCGGCCCAGGTGCTGATCGAGGCGACGGCGCGCGGCGGCGATGCCGGGCATGGCGGAGCCGGCGGCATCGGCGGCACGGCCACGACCTTCAGCGACTTCGCGAACCAGACCAACGGCTCGTCCGGCGGCGTGGTGAACATCGCGCTTGGCCGCGGCGGCAATGGCGGGGCCGGCGGGAAGGGGGGCTCGGCCACCGCGACCTTCGCCGATTCCCTCGTCACGCTGGGCGACGCGTCGGACAGCGTGACCATCTCCCTGGCCGCCGTCGCCGGCGCGCGCGGTGCCGGCGGGCTCGCCGGCCCCGAAGGCATCGACCCGTTCAACCCATCGGCTTATGCGATCGTCACCAACATCAGCCATGGCGGTACCGGCGCGGCCGGCAAGAACGGCAAGAACGGCGTCGCCACGGTGGAGATGCTGCGCGACGTCATCGATCTCGGCGGCGGCGACGACTATCTCCTGCTCGGCCTCGATGGCGGCGGGTCGACGACGCTCGCCTTCATCGGCAACCAGATCGCGGGCGGCGACGGCAGGGACGATCTCAGCCTGGTCAACGTGACGCTGGGCGGGGCCGTGCTCGACCTCGTCCTCGGGACTATCGCCATCGATGGATCCCCCGCCAACACCCTGACCGGCTTCGAGACCTTCCGCCTGACCGGGCAGTCCGACACCGTCATCGATGCCGCCGGCGACAACCGCTACCAGGGCGATGGCGGCACCGACAGCTTCACCTTCCGTCCCGGGCATGGCCACGACATCGTGGTCAACGACGCGGGCAAGGAGGTCATCACCCTGGCCGGCTTCGGCCCCGCGCTCGACAGCTTCGCCGAACTGCTGGCCGCGGCAACCGACGTGATCGGCTCCCCCTTTCCGGAGCCGGGGGTGGTGATTGCCACGGGGCCGGATAGCTGGCTGCTGATCGCCGGGGCAGCGAAGGAGGGCCTGAAGGCCGCGGACTTCATCTTCGCGGCCTGACGCTGCGGGCCCCCATCGCAATTCGCGCGCCGCATCACCATACTCCTCCTCAACGAAACCGTTTGCCGGAGGTTCGCCCTACCCATGCGCCGCACCGCTTCCTTCCTGACCGCCATCGCGGCCATCGCGCTGGCCCTTGCGCCCGCGCTGGCCGATGCGCGTCCCGGCGGAGGCTCCTCCTCGGGCAGCCGGGGCAGCCGCACCTATTCCGCGCCGCCGCCCACCAACACCGCCCCGGGTCAGGCGCGCAGCTTCGACCGCACCACCGCGCCGCAGACCCAGCCCGGTGTCGGCCAGCCCGGCGTGGCCCAGCCGCGCCCGCCGATCGGCCAGCCCAACCCCGCCGGCGGCTTCTTCTCCCGCAACCCGCTGATGGCCGGGATGATGGGCGGCCTGCTTGGCGCCGGCCTCTTCGGCCTGCTCGCCGGCCACGGCCTGTTCGGCGGCCTGCATGGCATGGCGGGGATGTTCGGCCTGCTGCTGCAGATCGGCCTGATCGCGCTGCTGGCCTTCCTGGCGATCCGGCTGTTCCGCGGCATGCGCGGTGCTCAGCGGCCGGCCTTGGCCGGCGGCCTGCCGCCGGGCGCGCTGGCGCGCGACATGCCGGGCGGCCCTGTGGCCGGCGGCGGACTCGCCCGCGGCGCCGCGCGTCCTGCCGCGGAGTTCCCGCTCGAGGCCACCGACTTCCAGGCCTTCGAGGGCCTGCTGAAGCAGGTGAACGAGGCCTGGTCGCGCCAGGATCTCGGCACGCTGCGCCGCATCGCCACGCCGGAGATGGCGGACTACTTCGCCCAGGACCTCTCGGACCTCGCCGCCCGCGGCTGGACCAATGAGACCCGTGATGTCCGGCTGGAGCAGGGCGACCTGTCCGAATCCTGGCGTGAGGGCGCACGGGACTGGGCGACCGTCGCCATGCGCTTCTCCATGATCGACGTGACGCGCCGCCTTTCGGACGGCGCGGTGATGGAGGGCGACCCGCAGCGCCGGACAGAGACGGCCGAACTCTGGACCTTCGTCCGTCCGCAGGGCGGGCAGTGGATCCTCTCCGCCATCCAGCAGACCGGCTGAACCCGGCCTCATCCCCGCTTCGACCCGGCGCCGCTCTCACCGCAAGGTGAGAGCGGCGCTGTCGCAATTGGGGCGGCGCGATGGCATATTATGGCGAGATCGTGGCTGACCCTCAGCCGCCAGATGAGCCAGGACCCATCCGCCGCATGACCATCCTCTGCGCCATCGCCGCCTTTGCCGCGCTCGCCGGGCTTGCCCTCGTCGCGCTGGCGCTGGCCCCGACGGCGGGTTTCGGGGTGGCCCTGATCGCCGCGCCGGTGCTCGGCGCGACCTCGCTGGCAACCGGCACCGCCGCCGCTGTCATCATGCTGCGCCGCAACGGCTGACCCTCCCCTCCCCGGCCCGGCCCGGGCGCGAACCGGCGCCATTTCCGCCCGACCGGGCGGCGTGCTAGAGCGTGATCGCCGGGGGTGGAAACACCGAAGGCGTGAATCACGCGACAAATCAGGAGCCTAGACCAAGAGACGCGCGTCCGCGCGCGAGGATCATGGTCTAGGGCGCGCCGCCCGTCATGCCGTCCATCCCCACCCGATCCGCGACGTCGCTCGAGCCGCAGCCGTGCTGCGCCGACTGATCCGCCATCCCCGCACCCAGGCAGTGTTCGCCTGGCTGCTCGGCGGCTACCTTGCCGTCGTGTCCCGCACCACGCGCTGGACCCTGCTGGGCGAGGAGCATATCGAGGCGATCCTCGGCCGCGGCACCGCACCGGATGTGGCCGCCGCGACGGCTGGCCCACGCAGCGGCGTCATCGTCGGCTTCTGGCATGAGCGCCTTGCCATCATGCCCATGGGGTGGAGCCATTTCCGGCCCCGCCTGCCGCTGCTGTCCGGCGTGCGGGTCAACGTCCTTGTCTCCCAGCACCGCGACGGGCGGCTGATCGGCGACGTCGCCAGCCGCTTCTCGCTCGCCATGGTCTATGGTTCGACCAGCCGGGGTGGCGCGACGGGGCTGATCATGCTGGCCCGGCTGATGGCGGCGGGCGAGCATGTGGTCATCACGCCCGACGGTCCGCGCGGCCCGCGCCGCAAGGCGGCGGCCGGCATCGCCCATCTCGCGGCGCTCACCGGCCAGCCCGTGGTGCCCCTCGGCGCCGCCGTGTCGCGCGCCCGGGTGCTCGGCTCCTGGGACCGGATGCTGCTGCCGCTGCCCTTCGGCCGGGGGGCGATCGTGGTTGGCCCGCCCATCCGGGTGCCGCGCGACGGCGCGGAGGCGATGCTGCCTGCGATCGAGGCCGGCCTGACCGCCGCCTGCGAGGAGGCCGACCGGATCGTCCGCGGCGGGGCCGCGCCGCGGTCAGCCATGGCGTGACGGAGGCCATGCCCCGCGGCGTCACGCAGGCCATGCCCCACGGCGCGCCGCGCACCAAGCCCCACGGCGGCCGGCGATGAGCCTCGCCGGCACGTCCTGGTACCTGGGCGCCACGGCCCTCGCGCCGCTCCTGCCGCTGCACCTCCGCCGGCGGGCCCGGCGCGGCAAGGAGATCGCGGCGCGGCTGGCGGAGCGCCGGGGGGCGGACGCGGCCCGGCCGCCGGGGCGCCTCCTCTGGATCCATGCCGCGAGCGTGGGCGAGACGGTGTCGATCCTGCCGGTGATCGAGGCGCTCGCCGAGGCTGCCCCCGACCTCTCGCTGCTGGTGACAACGGGTACCGTTACGTCCGCAACGCTGCTGGGCCAGCGCCTGCCGCCGGCGCTCGCGCCGCGGGTAATCCACCGCTTCGTGCCGCTCGACGTGCCGGCCTGGGTGGAACGGTTTCTGGAGGGCTGGCAGCCCGATGCGGCAGCCTTCGTGGAATCGGAACTCTGGCCAAACCTGATCGCCGCGGCGCGCCGGCGCGGCCTGCCGATGGCGCTGGTCAATGCCCGGATGTCGGAGCGATCCTTTCGCCGCTGGCGCTGGGCACGGGGCCTGGCGGCCGACCTGCTCGGCGGCTTCGGCAGGGTCTGGGCGCAGTCCGAGGCGGATGCGCGGCGCATCGCCGCGCTCGGCGCGGCGGCGGCGGAAAACACGGGGAACCTGAAATCCGCCGCGCCCCCGCTGCCGGCGGACCCGGGGGCGCTGGCGGCGCTGCGGGCAGCGATCGGCGTGCGGCCCGTCTTCCTCGCCGCCAGCACCCATCCGGGGGAGGAGGCCATG